>NZ_QTWD01000003.1:273268-273611 GCF_003460955.1 Blautia sp. AF26-2
ATCACGGGCAATCTCTCCTGATCCATCAAAGGCAAGCCTGCTCGTGTTCCAGGCACAGATTCGGGAAATTCGGATTTCCTTTCTGTGTGCCTGCTGTCCGCACCGTTTCTGGATATCACGTTTTCTCCACATCTGCAGTTTCTGCTTTTTCTTCCCAGAAAGTTTTCCTTTCATTTCCAGATATTCGAAAACAATCACATCTGCCTTCTTTTCTGACGCATACAGAACGATTTCCCTTGCAATCTTTCTGCCAAGCTCTGTATTCAGACGTTTTGCATATGCCCATCTTCCCTGCGCCTGACGCGATCCATGTTCCCGCTGAAATCTTCGGATCCGTCCCAGC
>NZ_QTWD01000030.1:0-529 GCF_003460955.1 Blautia sp. AF26-2
CTGTGATAGAATGAGAATGGTGTCGCAAGCCAAACTCAAAATCAAAGGAGGCGGTCCAAATGGACAATAAAAGTTTATCACATACTCGTTGGAAATGCCAGTATCACATTGTGTTTATTCCTAAATACCGAAAGAAGGTATTGTATGGGAGAATACGCAGAGATGTCCGAGAGATAATAGCAACTTTATGCCAGTATAAAAATGTAGAGATAATTGCAGGAGCGGTATGTATAGATCATGTACATTTAAGCGTAGCAATTCCACCAAAACTCAGAGTATCAGATTTTATGGGGTATCTGAAAGGAAAAAGCACATTAATGATTTATGACAGGCATCCTGAGTTGCAAAGTAAATGGGATAAAGCGTTTTGGGCTAGAGGATATTATGTTGAAACGATTGGCAATATAACAGATGAAGCAGTTCAAAAGTATATAAAAGAGCAAGCAGAAGAATCGAGACGAGAAGATTCGAGTAGTACCGCTTTATAGCGGGCCAGCAAAAGTGCTTGCGATACCGCCCTTTGGGGCGA
>NZ_QTWD01000004.1:0-253333 GCF_003460955.1 Blautia sp. AF26-2
CTTTGATTTTGAGTTTGGCTTGCGACACCATTCTCATTCTATCACAGTCCAGTTTTTACCATGCTTTATAACGTCTCCTGATACGCCCGATCAATCAGCTTCTTTGCCTTCTGAAAGTCTTCTGCCGTCTTGATTGACACTTCTAGCTCCCCCGTTCCGTAATGTCCAATCCCGCGGGTATCTCTTGTGAATCCTTCTTCCAGTTCAACAGTGTCCGGGTCGAGTTTCATTCGGAGCAGGATCTGTTTGTTATAAATTTCAATGCAGAAAATGTTCTGCACTTTCTTATAGGCCAAATACAGCTTCAATTGGTTTGGAACAAGATCGTCTCCCAGCGATTCGATGTAGTCACAAAGCGCCGTATATAATGTTTTGAAATGGCTGCTTGCTGATGACAGCTTCTCTAAATGTGTTTTCTGTGTGTATGTACTACTTGTTGTTGAAATGGTTGATGTTTCCGTTACTGGCTTTGCCACCGGTGTGTTCAGATGTTCAAACAGCAACAGATCTTCCCCATATTTCCGATATTTCACCAACTTGATATTCCTCTGCATCTGATTCACTGCATGCACGTCGTATTTCGTAAAATCATTTGCAATACAAATCACACAAGGCACCGACCAATCAATCTGGTCTGCTACTTCCATACCCAGTTTTTCAATCACAAGCAGTTTGAAATCCGCTTTGTGATCCAAAAGCCAATCCAGATAGAATAATCCCTGATTAATTACGTTCTCGCTCGAGCTTCTCTTATACTCAAAAATCACTGGGCTATTATTTTCATCAATTCCGATGCTGTCCATTCTTCCGGATGTGATCATATATTCACTTTTCAGAAAACGAACGCCGAAAAATGTCTCCATGTTCTGCTCTATCGTTGTTTGCAGTTGTTTCTCCAATACTACCGTGGAAGAGGTGCGCTCTTTCACAACCGTTCCGACCTCAAAAAGTTTTATTTCCGACACTGCAATTTCTCCTTCCCTGTCGCAAGATATATGTTCATTATATCGTACCTTCTTACAAAATACTATTGTAAAACATTCTTTCCGCAGGCATTCCCATCAAAAAAGGCCGCAGCTCCGCAAAGCTGTGACCTTTTCCCAATATTACCAATATGCTATTTCCGATACACCGTCTTCCCCCGTGCAACGACTTCCTGAATCTCTAGTCCCTGATCCAGTACGCAAAGATCCGCATCATATCCTTCCCGGACCTTGCCTTTTCCTTTCAGTGACAGGATCTCTGCCGGGTTTGCCGTAATCGTCGAAATTGCGGTTTCCAGCGGAATTCCCGCTTTCTCCACGCATTCTTTTACTTCTTTCAGCAAACAGCTCGACTGGCCCATGCCCATCCGCAGAAATTCTCCCTTCTCATTAAAGATCGGCAGACTGCCCTGACCATCGGATGAGATGGTGATGTGTTTCGGGTTCACGCCTGCATCCAGCATGCGGCGGATTCCTTTGCACACGCGGACTTCATCACAGACAGTTTCCCAGTAATCGATCTCTTCATTTCCGGTGAAATCGACTGCACCGCCCTTTACGGCGTATTCAATTGCCTTCTGGAACAGCTTCTCGTTCCGGTTGACATGGGTCGGGAGGAACTGGCTGGCCGGGATTTCGGTTTCGCTGATGACGCGTTCGATCAGCTCCATACATCTTGCACCGTCGCCAAGGTGGACATTGATCACTCCCGCTTTCCCGGAAAGAACACCGCCGAGGCGCGTGTCTGCTGCCAGTCGGGCGAATTCTTCGAAGGTCGGCTGTGAAGATCGGTGGTCCGAGATGGCGATTTCGCCGGTTCCGATGATTTCTTCGATCATCATGATATCTTTCGTAATTCCATCCGTCAGTGTACGCACCGGAACCTGATAGCTGCCGGTGTAGCACCAGGCGGACATGCCCTGCTCCCGGAGGCCTTTTGTTTTTGCCACGAGCGCGCACATGTCACGGCCAATGCCGTCAGTTCCGAGGCAGCCGACAACGGTTGTCACACCGAACTTGTTCAGGCCTTCCATCGTCGCCTCCGGGGTGCGGTTGGCAAAGCCGCCCTCACCGCCTCCGCCGAGCACGTGAACATGGCAGTCAACAAAACCAGGTGTCAGGACAAGTCCGGTTCCGTCTACGGTCTCCGCGTCAAAGAGCAGGCCGTCTGCCGTTATCGTGCCGGCATCTGCGATCTTGACAATTTTATCATACACAGTAAGAACGTCTTTTCTTCCGAGGTGTTCCGGCGCATAGACGTCTATGTTCTGAAATAATATCATTTTCTCTCACTCCTCTTAAAATCCAATGGCAACCGCAATCAGAATCGTAATGACTGCTCCAATCATCAGTATCCCTAAGAATTTCCACATGAATTTGATCCAGTTCGACCACTCGATCTTTGCAATCGCCAGGGAGCCAATCAGACAGCCGGAGGTCGGGACAATCAGATTTGTGAAAGCATCACCGAGCTGGAACGCAAGGACGGATGTCTGGCGGGATACGCCGAGAAGGTCCGCGAGCGGTGCCATGATCGGCATGGTGATCGCCGCCTGGCCGGAGCCGGACACGACGAAAAAGTTGAAGACCGACTGGAACACGTACATCAGCACGGCTGCGGCTGCACCGGAAAGACCGGCCAGTGCCTGTGAGATGCCGTACATAATGGTGTTGATAACGGTCGGTGTGGTCGGATCGGAACCGCCGAGCACCTGCATGATGCCCTGTGCCATCGCAACAACGAGTGCTGCGCCGATCAGGTCTTTTGCGCCGTCTTTGAAGGAAACGGCAATGTCGTTCACTTTCATGTCATTCAGATGGAAAATGACACCGATCACACCTGCCACAATTCCCATGATGAAGAACTGGGTTGCGATTTCGGCCATGTAATAGCCTTTTGCCATAACGCCCCAGATGACCCAGACAACGGTAACGGCCAGTGTTACCAGAACTAAGATATGGCCGATGCCGAAGGAATGGCCCTCGTCGATGCCTGTTTTTTCGTTCTGATCACGGAAATACTGGTCGCTTTCGTAAGCAACAGAGATTTCCGGGGTCTTTTTGACTTTCGCTGCATAGAACATGGTCATGCCGCAACCAAGAGCGGTGAATACGACCCACATCACCATACGGAAACCTGCGCCGGAGAAGACGTCAACGCCGGCGATTCCCTGTGCTATTCCGACAGAGAACGGGTTCATCCAGGAGGATCCGAAGCCGATCTGTGTTGCGACGTACGTGACAAGCACGGCAATGACCGTGTCGTATCCGACAGCGACGAACAGCGGGCAGAGGATCATGGTGAACGGAAGGGCCTCTTCTCCCATTCCGAACACGGCTCCGCCGAGGGAAAACAGGACGAAAAGGACCGGGATCAGCAGTTTTTCGGCTCCTTTTGCTTTACGGATCAGGCCGATCAGACCGGCTTCAACGGCTCCGGTGCGGATCATGATGCCAAAAGCACCGCCGACTACCATCAGAAATGCGATGATTTCGATAGCGGAGATGCTGATAATTCCGTTATACATGTAATTGAAAAATCCGGTTCCGCCGTCGCCGCTGAACAGTGAAACGCCTTCTGTGACCGGTTTTCCTGCAGCATCGGTCAGATACTGGAAGCTTCCGTCTTTGATGACGGTACGGGTCTTTTCTACCCCGTTCATCAGGTATGTGACATCTTCTGTCTCGTAATAGCCTTTCGGGACGAGGAAAGTCATGACGGCCGCGATAACCACCACAAAAAAGATGATAATGTAGGTATCCGGCACGTTAAATCCCCTGTTGAATGATTTCAGGCCTTCGCCTTTCTTTTTGCTCATATTTTGAGATTTCCTCCATTTGATATTCTATTCTCGTTTTTAACGCGCATGGATTAGTGTACCATAGATCATAGAGGAAAGTCACTGAAAAAATCAAAAAAGTGACAGAAAAATTTTCCATTCGGATTTTTCTGCCGGCTGTGTGCAATGTCATGCATAACATGATTGTATAGAAAGGCAAACAATTCCTTTTAAGGTTTCCTGCTTCCCGTCTCTTATGCTATACTTGAAAGGTTGTTCTAACAGTAATACAAATCTAATACAGAAAGCGAGCTTTTCAAATGAATTCGTTCAAACCAATGCTACTCACTTCTCTGAAGTCCTATGACCGCGCGCAGTTTGCCAAAGATGTGACTGCCGGTATCATCGTTGCGATCATTGCACTTCCTCTTTCTATTGCACTGGCTCTTGCTTCCGGCGTGGGACCGGAGGCTGGTATTTTCACCGCGATTGTGGCGGGCTTTGTGATTTCCGCGCTCGGCGGAAGCTGTGTCCAGATTGCCGGTCCGACGGCCGCGTTTGCCACGATTGTTGCCGGTATTGTCGCGCGGGACGGCCTCGAGGGGCTGATGACAGCGACCATTCTTGCCGGTGTCTTCCTTATTATCATGGGCTTCTGTCATTTTGGAAGTCTGATCAAGTTTATTCCTTATACGATTACAACGGGTTTTACTTCCGGTATTGCGGTGACGATCGTGATCGGACAGCTGAAGGATTTCTGCGGCGTTACGTATCCTGACGGGGTAAAGCCGATTGAAACGATGGAAAAACTAAAGGCATTTGCGGAGAATTTTTCCACGATTTCACCGGATGCGCTGATTGTCGGAGGGGTCAGCCTTGCCATTTTGATTGTGTCTCCGCTGATTTTCAAGAAAATCCCGGGATCGCTGATTGCTGTTATTGCCGGTATTCTGATGGTTCAGTTTCTGCCGCTGCACGTTTCTACGATTGGAAATCTGTACACAATCAGCAATGCGCTTCCGACGCTTCATCTGCCGGTTTTTGACATGAAACTGATTCAGTCGGCGATTCCAAATGCGTTTACGATCGCGGTGCTTGCGGCGATTGAGTCGCTTCTCTCCTGTGTTGTTGCAGACGGCATGATCAACAGCAAGCATCGTTCGGATACAGAGCTGATTGCACAGGGTGCCGGAAATATTGCTTCTGCGCTTTTCGGCGGTATTCCGGCTACGGGAGCGATTGCCAGAACGGCGGCAAATATCAAAAACGGCGGACGCACGCCGGTTGCGGGTATGGTGCATTCCATTACGCTCGTCATCGTTCTTGTTGTGCTGATGCCGTTTGCGGGCATGATTCCGATGCCGACGATTGCCGCGATTCTGTTCCTTGTTGCCTACAATATGTGCCAGTGGAGAACCTTCGTGCATCTTGTACGCACGGCTCCGAAGAGTGATATTATCGTTCTTTTTACTACGTTTGTGCTGACCGTTGTGTTTGACCTCGTTGTCGCAATCGAGATCGGCATGGTTCTGGCCTGCCTGCTTTTCATCAAGCGGATGAGCGAGGAAACGCACGCCGACAGCTGGGTCTATGTAGACGATGATTCCCCGGCGGTGGATGAACATCTGCAGAAGCTGCCGCTGGAAATCCGTGTATACGAGATCACAGGACCGCTCTTCTTTGGCGCGGCGGATGCGATTGAGCACATCGTGGTAAAGGATTTCACAAAATGTCTCGTTCTCCGGATGCGGAGCGTACCGGCGATCGACAGTACAGCCATGAATGCACTCCAGAATCTGACGAAGCTCTGCGAATCGAAAGGGATCACCCTCGTCTTCTCTCATGTGAATGAGCAGCCGATGAAGGTGATGAAAAAATCCGGCTTTGTGGAGCTTGTCGGGGAAGAAAATTTCTGTTCAAATATTTCGGATGCATTAAAGCATGCGGAGGAGCTGATTTCGAGATAATGTGAAACTGCAGCTGCCGCAGCATCTGGTCTGTATCACCTGTGATCCTTTCTCCTTTATGCCAGATAGCTTCTACACATAAAAAAGGCCGCCGTGCTGAGTACTGACCTATGCTTTTCCGTTCATCACGCAGTTAATCTTTTTCTCATCGTAAAACATCAGTATCAGTCCGCCTGCGCCGCAGAATACAGCTGCACCGAATGCTGCAATCCGGTATCCGGCTCCACTGCCGTTTCCAATGGTGGAGACCGCCGTAAAGATCAGCATGGAAAGGCTCTGCCCCAGCTTGAAGGCGAAAGTTCTGGCTGCGTAGAACATTCCCTCGCGGCTGCTTCCCGAGGTAATCGCATCGCTCTGTGCAATATCTGCGACAACCGCCTGCGGCAGAATACCGAAAATCGCCATGGGAAGTGCTGCCGCGGCTGTCAGAATCAGGCCCTGTACGGCTTCCGGGATGAACGGGATGTTTCCCATAAAGCCTGTGTAAAAATATGCAAGGCTGAAAACAGCAAAGGCAAACAGAATCATCTTTTTCTTGCCCAGTTTCGGTGTCAGTTTGTTGACCGGAATGTAAAAGACGAGCGACAGTGCCGTCATTCCCACAAAGTACAGCGTTGTCATCGTCTCCGGGAGTTTCAGCAGGCTGGTAACGAAAAACGGAAGGCCCGTCTGGAACATGGTAAGTGCGATCCAGTAAAAGATATCGGATCCCACGAATTTTCGGAATTCTCCGTTTCGAAAGGTTGCCGCAAGGGAACGGAAGGCGGAATCCTTCGAAGGAACGGTATCTACGTAATCTTTTTCCCGAATACAGAATACCGGCACGAGCATGCATACGAAAGCTGCCAGCGCCATGGCTGTGAAGGTGACCCGGATCGCATTTACTCTTCCAAAGGAAGGAATCAACGCACCCCAGATCGTCGGTGCCAGATAGGCCACGGCTGTTCCTGCGATAAAGGTAAAGGAAATGATGGTGGATATGTTCAGGCGTTCCTGCTGTGTGTGGCCAAGCTCCGGAATCAGAGCATTGTATGGGGTACAATATGCCGTGATCGAAAGATAGTATGCCAGAATCATCACAAATAAGAACGCAGCATTGACCCAGCTGTTTTCATTCGCCGGTGACCAGAACACCAGCACGGTGGAAAGTGCCAGCGGCAGGGACGCGCCTTTTAAGAACGGGATCCGCCGTCCGTTTTTTGAAGTGCACCGGTCTGACCAGGACGCAATCATCGGATCAGTGAATGCATCAAAAATTCTTCCGAAGGCTGTGATCCCTCCAATGATGGTAAAAACCCCGAAAATCACCAGACCCTGAGGAATGAATACCGTCTGTCCCTGGCTGATTGCGGTTTCATCCGGCTGATAAAAGTACACCAGCCAGTTCGATATGATACCAGACAGCAGCGCCCATCCAAACTGGCCTGCTGCGAACTGCCATATCTTTGCCGTTGTTAATTTTTTCATTTTGCTTCCCCCTGTTTTGTCTTCTCCTGTTTTTATACCGTCCAAATTTTTACATTTTTTCCAGAAAAGGCGATTCCAAGTTTGATGACTTCCGTAACCCCTTCCTGCCGCATTTCTGTATCGTATCGCTGTGTTTCAATCTGGTTTAATGCTTCTTTCGCTAATTTTTTCAGTGTGTCTTCTGTAATCCCCTTTTTCCATTTTAGTTCCATCAGAATGCCAGGATACCGGAGTTCTCGCGGGAACAGGCTGATATCGTACCGTCCCTCTCCAGTTTCCCTTAGTTAAAGATATGACCCCTCATTATCAGTCTACTTTTCCAATAAATCGGTAGTATATCTCTATTTCCTGTATTCTTTCGTTATCCTCATTCGTTGTTGCTTCGTGAATAAGGATTTTTTCTATCATTGCATTTAACAACGGTGCTGTCAGTTCCTTTGGTACGGAATACTCCTTAATTAACTCAATCCACTTTTCAGCACCTATCATATCCTGTTCCATTTTACTTAATTCTTCTCTTAGGTTGGTTATCTGCTGTTCCAGTTCTATCTGTTCTTTTTGATATTTCCCCGACAGCATGATGAAGTTTCGTTCCGTTATCTTCTCACAGGCTCTATCTTCATACATTTTCGTAAACAAGCGGTCAATCTCATTTTGTCGGTTCTCGGCTTTCTTCAAGGCACTTGCCTTTTTCTTCTTTTCCCGTATTCGCTCTGCATTCCCAGCCTTTTGTATCTTATTCAACACCTTTTCTTCGTCTTGCTGTACTGCCTTAGCCCAATACTGCAATCGTTCCAATACGGCTTGATACAACACATCATAACGGATATAGTGCATAGAACAAGTACCTTTGCCAAACTGTCCGTAGTAACTGCAAGCATAATAACTGTATGGCGTTTTATTTGCCTTATTTGTCGCAAACCGCATAGACCAGCCACAATCCGCACACTTGACAAGCCCTGCAAATATCGGCGTTGCTTTTTCCTTTGTCTGTCTACGCCTTGATTTTATCTGTTCCTGCACACGATAGAACACTTCTTTGTCAATAATCGGTTCGTGGGTATTTTCTACTCGAAACCATTCACTTTCGGGCTTACGCACTTTTTTCTTGCTCTTGAATGAAACTGTTGATTGTCGATTATGAACGCTGTTTCCGATATAGACTTCACTTTTTAAAATTGCCTTGACATGAGCAATCGTCCACTCATAACGCTTGCTTTCGGGCTTTCCCTCAAAGATATGTGCAAAAGTACCGTACCTTGTGAAATTCAGCCAAGACGCTGTCGGAACTTTTTCTTCTCGCAGTACCTTTGTGATTTTTGCACTACCGTAACCTTGATAGGCTAGGGAGAAGATTTTTTCAACAATCCATTTTGTTTCCTCATCAACCAGCAGTTTTCCTTTAATGTCGGGGTGTTTCTTATATCCTAACGGAGCATAAGCCCCATAATACGCACCCTCTGCAAATTTTGTCTTAAATGCCGATTTCACTTTACGGCTTGTATCTCTTGCCACCCATTCATTGATGATATTTTTAAATGGTGCAATCTCACTTTCGCCTTTTTCGCTGTCTACCCCGTCGTCAATCGCTATGTAACGGACATTATGGCTGGGAAAATACAATTCTGTATATTGTCCTGTCATAATATAATTTCTGCCAAGTCGGGAAAGGTCTTTCGTTACAACACAGTTGATTTTTCCTGCCTCTATATCTTCAATCATTCTTTGAAAACTCGGTCTTTCAAAATTTGTTCCCGACCAGCCGTCATCAATATACTCATCAATCACATTCAAATGATGTTCTTTTGCATATAGATGCAACATACTTCTTTGTGTGGTAATGCTGGAACTTTCGCCCTGTAATTCATCATCTCGGCTTAACCTAAGATAAAGTGCAGTATTGTAAATCTGTTGTTTCATTGTCAGTTATCCTCCTTTATAACTAACCCATGTTTACAATACCTGCTTGCAAGTAAAGTATAACATGGGTTATTTTTCACATTCAATCTATTTCTTACAACTGCACCGAATTTATGCGATTGTCTGCTTTGCCTTTTCAAGCATAACATCAGTCAGAAGTTCTTCCATTGTCTTTCCATTTTCAGAAAAATGCTCTTTTACAACAATCTTTGTTTTTCCTCTGTTGCCAATGCCACGCTTATTATTTGTCTTTTCTTGCCTTGTTTTTACAATATCAGCAATAACACATACCCCCCCTTTTCTGTAAAAATCTTTTCTAAACAATTCAATGGCATTTGTCATAGCCCACAGGAGTTCCACCTCTGCATAGTTCTTATGTAGCCGTACCCATTGCGTGCGACGCTCTGAACGCTCAAGCTGTGGCTGTACGGGAGTATCATTATCAGACAGGACAGGTCATGGCGATAAAAGAGGACAAATCTTTTACAGGAACACAAATAGGTTATCGCTCGCTTTTGCTGGAGAAAGGTCATGGCGTATCTGTTTCAACGGCTCGCTGTCTGTCTAAGGTATTGAATTGCTTTATTCAGTTGTCAAAGAACACAAAAGAAGAAAATCGTCTTTCCTATATATCGCGTTGGAAAAGAGCAAAAGCGTAACCAATATTCAAAACTTTTTTCTTTTCCTGTACCATATAGGGAAAGAAAGTGTCATTCTGCTAAGTTGCTGATGAAAAAACTTCTTTTCATACCCTAACTACCCATGCAACACCGTTATTGCCAACTATGGAATGAAAGATTTTCTTTGCTCCATATAGGGAACGGCAACTGCCAAAGGTTAAGTTGAGAATGAAAATATTTTCTTCTTTCACTCCATATAGGGAATGGAAACCTCGATTTAATGAGTAGTTTTGAAAAAAAGTTAGATTTCCTTTCCTCGCACCATATCTGTACGCAAGTAGCCGTTTTGTTGCAGATTTTTTGAAGAAATTAAAAAATACCGTCATTCCCTTGTGGAACAGCGGTATCTTTCTCAATCATATCTGCTATGTCTGTTGTCATTTGTTTAATTTTTAATTCCTGCTTTTCTGTTAGTCTTGTATGTCTGTCGATTTCTTCCAGATAATTTGCTCCTGTTTGCTTTTCAATCTCTTTTATCATCAATAAAGAGGGCATGACCTGTCTTTCTAACCAACGTTTTGTTTTATCCATATTGACAGCAACAGGCGTCATAATAAACGGAAGTGAAGTCGTTACATTATCTAAAAATATATCCCATAAAATATAAACGGGAAAATCTATCTGTGTGAGGATAAGGCTTGCTATGATCTGTTCGGGATTTCTTGAAAAAACAAGTTGTTCTATCGTTTGTTCTGCTTTTCCACTTTTTAAACGAATTTCAAATCGGTTCTTAATGTCTGTTTTTATACCTTTGCTTTTTTGTTCCTTTTCTTTTTCATACAAGCAAAAGTAAATAGAACTATTCTTTGAACCGATATAAAAAGTTTTTGCAGTATCTCCATGTGTACCCGATAATTTTCCGCTGTCTACTGCTTCATGGGTTCTTGAACGTTTCCATACCTTGTTGGCATAATAACGTTCTCTTAGAATTTCTATATCCAGCAATCCGCCCATATCATTGACCGCCAAATCTATGCGTTTAAAAACACCTTGATAATCTATACAACTGCTTAAAAAGTAATACCAGTCTATCCCTCTTGCCTGTAAAACATATTCCAAGTTTCGACACCCCATACCTCTTAATTCCAATAAAACACCCATAGAACTATCTTTAGAAGCATTTACACTAATATCCCCATAGATATACTGTTCTTCATAACCAAACATTCCGTAATCTTCATGTATAAAATATTCGCTTTTCATTGCCAGTACATTTTTTATAATTTCCAATGCGTCTGTGGTAGGAAAACGAACACGCAGATAGTCAATCGTTAAAGTGAAAGGCTGTGTACAATTACAATAATCAAGATAATGTAAAAGTATATGTTTCATTTCTTTACTGGCTTTTGTTTTTCCGTTTTCAATTTCATTTAAGTTCTGCCTGCTAATTTGCAATTCCTGTGCCAGTCGTGATTGAGAATAATCACAGGCATTTCTCTTTTGCTTTAATGTTTCAATAAATTCTATATCATTCATGCTTCATTCCTCCAATCAAAAAAGGCATATACTCATAGGAGCATACACCTTGTATCTTATATTTATTTTCTATTGATATGCTGTTTTAGACCTGTCGGGTAAAAAGAATATGGTGTGAAGTGAAATAAGTTCTTATAACCTTATAAATCGTTGCATATCAGCAGTTTTGTATTTATTTTTTCTCTTGTCCTTTGTAATAGTACCCCCCTGTTAGATAACGGGGGCTTTATGGCTCGCTGACGCTCGCCCCACCGTCAGAGTGAACCAGCCGTTTGCCAGCAAAACTGGCATGGCTTGATGTCTTACGACCGCCACCACGTCTGGATCACTCCGGCGGTGTTGCTGTCTTGCCTACCATTTCCTCATTTTCCGTGTACTTATATCCAACACCTCTGACAATGACGATATAGCGTGGTCTGTCCGGCTCCGGCTCAATCTTCTTTCTTAATTTTCGTATGAATGAAGTCAGATTATTAGGGTCTTCCGGATAGTCATATCCCCATACATTTTCATAAATCTGTTCTTTGGTAAAAACCTGCTCCTTATGAGAAATGAGAAAATAAAGTAAATCAAACTCTTTTGCTGTAAGCTGTATGATATTGCCTGTTTTGTTTGATACAGTACGAGTAAAAGGATTGATTATAAAATCTGTCCTGTCTTGTTGTATATAAGCAGGAGTGGTACATATCTTTTTCGATAGCCATTCAACTGTTTGCTGGAAATAATGTTCTTCATTATCCCAAAATTCTGCTACTAATATCTTCCCATAGTATCACCTGCGCTTTTAAAGATTATTTTTCAAATATCAAATCAATTCTTCTAAAACCGCCATGTGCATCTATTAAAGTAGGAATAAAACCAACATAGGAATATCCCTCTTTAGCATATTTGTTGATTATTTCTTTTGGTTCAGAAGCAGAATGGAATAGCACACCTTTTGCCTCAAATTTCACTTCTACATACTTATATTCTTTCATAGTCATCAATACCGCCTTTCAATTATCTAAATGTTTTTCTAATTTCTTCTAATTCTTCTTCGTTTTCAACCCAATTTTCTGCATATCCACATGAACAACAAACATAACGTATTACAGGGATTTTCCCAAATAGCGTATAAGTGCTTGTGTAAATATTATTTCCGCTGGCATGGCGGTTAGGGTTATCTGTAATACGAACAATATCGGTTGAGCCACATTTAGGACATGATTTAGTATTTTTCATTTATATTCTCCTCACAACAGCAATTATTTTTTGTTACGTTTGATAAAAAACCAATATGCAAATACAATCAAGGCAAGAACACATAAAATACTATCCATGAAATCACCCACTTTATATACCTTTCTTTTTATCCTCTTTTTTCTTTTTGCGTTCCTTATATATCTTATTCCTTAAAGGAATACCACCGCACAGCAGTAGTACAACAGCCAATATTGTAAAGTCCATATAATTGCTCCTTTTTAAAATTCTTTTTTGTTCATAATTGACAAACTGATTTTCATTGAAACCAATAACATCAACAAAGCGATAATAATTGCAATAGCGATAAGAACTCCCATGCTTACAGTTGGCATATTATCTAACAGACTAACTAAATCAATATTGAAAATGGCTTCTGCTCCTTTCACGATAACGAGAGTGATTACTGCCAGACCGCCAAATGCACCAATCATAGCAATTCTTCCTTTATCTCCACCGAATTTTAGCTGAAAAGGAAGCATGATTGCTTGAACGACAATCATAATAGGTAAAATCATCAATGAATTCTGTACTAAGTCTGTAATAGGTAATGTATCTTTCAATACAGTTGTAATTATTCCTAAAACAGTTGCCAAAACCCAAGCCATACACCCCAATAATAGACCAAGAAAGTATTTTTCACTCACATAATGATTACGTGTAATAGGTAATGTAAACAGAAACGCATTTCCATTATCAAAATCATCATAACTGATTGTGCTTACTGTAAAAAGTGATACAATGAAACTCAGAAAACCTAATGGGAATATCACATCATCAGTAAATATCATCATTCCGATTACAATCGCCAAAATGAGCAACAGAAAATCTTTCTGTAACATCATCAATTTCAAATCTTTTACGAATAAGCCTTTCATTGTTCTGTCCCCCTTATCATCATGGTAATGACTTCATCTATTGTACCTTTTTCAATGGCAATTTTAGGATAATTCTCCATATAATACTGTTTCTGATTTGTCAGACAGCTATATCCATATGTTTCTTTTTTGGAACGCAATATAAACTGTTTATCCAGCTTGCTGTATTGTTCTGCGTCTACTTTTAATAAAGCATAGTCACTAAGAAGAACGTCCGTATCTTCATGCAGAATAATTTTTCCGTCATGTATCATATAAAGGTCATCACATAGCGACTCCAAATCACTGGATATATGAGAGCTGATTAAAATGGAGCGTTCTTCATCTTTTTCCAGAAATTCTCTTAACATTTCAAGCAATTCGTCTCTTGCGATTACATCTAAACCTGCTGTCGGTTCGTCCAGTATCAGCAGTTTTGCATTGTGTGAAATTGCAACCAGCACTTTTAATTTTGCTTTCATTCCTGTTGAAAATTCTTTTATCTGTTTATTCATAGGTAGTTGAAATTTCTGTACCTGTTCTATAAATAGTGATTTGTCGAATTTTGAGTACATATTCTGCAATATAGGGATAATATCTTTTATCTTCAGATACCCACTAAAACCAGAATCCGACAATACTACACCCAATTCCTCTTTATCTTTTGCTGTGAAGTCTTTTCTGTCCTTTCCAAGTATGGTAATATTTCCGCCGTCAGTTGAAATCAAACCTAATATCGCCTTAAATGTTGTGCTTTTTCCAGCACCATTTTGTCCAATCAAGCCTGTTACACATCCAGACATAAGCTCTAATGAACAATCAAGAGAAAAATTATCATAATGCTTTTTCAAGTGTTCAATTTTTAACATACATCAACCCTCCAATATCAGCTCAAATAAACTTTTTATATCTTCATCACTAATACCACATCGTCTGCCTTTTTGGATAGCCTGCTCCAAATCCGCTTCCAATTCTTTTTTCTGTTCTTCCAAAAGCAGTTCTGTATTTGTAGCCGCTACATAAGTGCCTTTTCCATGTACTGTAACCGTAAAACCCTCACTTTCCAAATTGTCGTAAGCTTTTTTTACAGTTAAAGCACTTATTTTTAGTTCCTTAGAAAGTGTACGGACAGATGGAAGATTGTCGTTTTCCTTTAGTTCCCCGTTGCGTATGAGCATTTTAATCTGGTCAACAATCTGTTCATATATGGGAACCATTAGGGAAGTATTGATTATAATTTTCATTCTTTATATCCTTCCTTCTTTTCTTGATAACAGTATATAACAGTTACAAACTGTTGTCAAGTGTTATATAGTGTTTGTTTTAAATTTTCTTTTGAAATTAAAAACATGCAAATCAATATAGAAATGCATGTTAAAAAATATAGTATTCTATTGTAATTCCTTTAACGCAAGCAGGTGTTTCATGGATTGTTTCTAATATCCTTTTGTTGGGGAAACTCCGAATTCCCAGTTGGATGTGATTTTATACTGTTGATCCAGCAATGCAATCAGTCCCAGTACCAGTCCATGGTAAAAACCTTCTGCGCCCGCATCGTAAAAACTGATCGACTTGTCCATATACTCTGCAATCGCACTCTGCAGTTTTTTCACATCATTCGTATACAGGCTTTCCGCAATCCGGTCTGCTGTCGTTCTGGTTACTGCTCCAATCTGCAGCAGATGGGATAAAATCTCTGCTTTGTAAACTGCCGCAATCTCCCAGTTGGGAATAGATACCTCACACAGATACGATCCGTCTGTCTGCAACTCCTTTTTTGGTGTTTTCAGATATCCAGCAACCAGAAGCAGACTGTAAATACTGGAGGATTCTTCCAGCAGAGACCGGTAAACTACATTTTGATCGATTCTCGCAACCACTCGCTCTCCCTGCAGCAATGCATACAATTTCTCTATGACATCCTCTGTCGCTGCCTTCAGAACTTCTTCCAGAATTTCATTCTTTCCGGTGTTTACCCAATATGCCTTTGGAATACACCCCTGTGCAATATAGTTGACCACGGACCAGGGATTGTAAATTTCTTCTGCGCCAAAAAGATATCCGTCATACCAGGTTTTAAGCTCTGCTTCTTTTTCGAGAGCACCGTAATCCCGCAGCATTTTATGGACTTCTGCACGGGTAAATCCAAAGTATTTATCATATGTCTCATCCAGAATGGAATTTACCGTCAGATTATTCAGACCACTGAATATACTTTCCTGTGCAATCCGCAGAATTCCAGTTAAAAAACCGTACGACAGATGCCGGTTGTCTTTGAATGCGCCGGAAAAGAAATTCCGCATAAATCCAACAATTTCTTCATAAAACTTTTTCGAATAGCCTTCCTGAATCGGTGCATCATATTCATCGATCATAATGATCGGTGCTTTTCCATAATGTTCATGAAGCATTTTGGAAAGTTTCTGCAGAGACGAGGAGAGCTCTACTTCATTCGCCTGACCTGCCATTATTTTCCGAAAATACTCCTTCTCGTATGGTTCCAGTTTCTCACTCATCCCCAATTCCTTATGTCTGCCAAACTCTTCCTGTACCAGCTCTGCAATTTTTGCAAAAGTCAGTTCCCAGGACGCAAATTTTATATCTTTAAACGTCAGAAAAATAACCGGATATTTTCCCTGATGCTCTCGGTATTCTTCTCCACATTTCCAGATTTCTTTGTCCCGGAAATACTGGCTGGTATCTGTATCGGAAATTTCAAAGAAAACGCGAAGCATATCCATATTCAACGTCTTTCCAAATCGTCTCGGCCGCGTAAACAGTGATACCAGTGGTTTTCGATCCAGAAATTCTTTGATCATTCCTGTCTTGTCCACATAATAATATTCCGACTGTGCCCGTACGTAATCAGATATTCCGATCGGGAGTGGCTTTCTTGCTTCTTTTTCCTCTTTTTTTACATACTTTCCTGACAGTACTCTGCCGTCTGCAGGTTTTTCTGCTCCATCTGGAATCCGCCAGCTCTTTCCTTCTTTTACGACACCTGGAATTTTACCTGTTTTACAGAAAGTTGTTACGGTACGCTCTGTAACGCCCCACTGTTTTGCCATTTCTTTACAGCTTTTCATCTGTATCCTCCTTTCCGGCATTCTTCTTTCTGATTATTCTATATTATTTTCGGAAATATATCAATTAATGTTTTATATTTTTCCGAATATTGTCATCATTTTTCATCTCTGCCTTCGCTTTTCTCGCAATCCCCTGTGTGCCGTTCAGGATGCTCGCGCGGGTGACTTTGTCGTTGCCGTATTTCTGGCGGATCGCGTCGAGGGCGGCATCGAGTTTACGGCTTTTCTCCTTCTTTTCGGGATCTTCGAAGAGGGAGAGCTGTTCGAAATCGTCTTCGGTAAGACCGGTCACGGCGACGCCGATCAGGCGGAGGGGCTCGCCTTTCCAGGATTCGCGGAAGAGCTGTTTGGCGCAGCGGTAGATTTCATCTGTCACATCTGTCGCATTGGGGAGTTTGGTCTGGTGTGAACGGTTTCGAAACTCGAGAGTGCGAAACGTTACGGAAACGGAGGTGCATTTTTTCTTTTTCCGACGCATGCGGGCGGCTACGATATCGCACTGGGCGAGAAGGATCGGATTCACCTGTTCGATGGAGATGATGTCCTCGTTGAAGGTCGTCTCGGCGCTGAAGCCTTTGGCCTCGTCGGGCTGCGCTTTTACAGGGGAATCATCGATGCCGCGGGCGTACTGGTAGAGCTGATGACCGTTTTTCTTGCCGATCAGCGTCTGGATATCCGCTTCGCGCGCATGCGCCAAGTCTCCGATTGTGCGGATTCCGGCCTCGATCAGTTTCTTTTCGGATGCTTTTCCGAGGAACAACAGCTCGCGTACCGGAAGCGGCCACATTTTTTCGGGGATTTCTTCTGGGAACAGAGTGTGTACTTTGTTTGGTTTTTCGAAATCAGATGCCATTTTGGCCAGGAGTTTATTTGTGGAGATTCCAATATTGACGGTAAATCCAAGCTCCTCGTAAATCCGGTCCTTGATTTCGTGCGCCGCCGCAATCGGGTCCGGATACAGAAGGGAAGTTCCCGTCATATCGAGGAATACCTCATCGATCGAAAAGGATTCCATGACCGGGGTGTAGGCGGCGCAGATTTTCTTGAAGGCACGGGAACACCTGACGTAGAGGTCGAAATCACTCGGGACAATGACCATGTTCGGACATTTCCGCAGTGCCATTGCCACAGGTTCACCGGTCTGGACACCGCATTTTTTCGCCGGGATCGACTTTGCCACAACGATTCCTGTCCGCTTCGTCGGATCGCCGCCGATACAGGCAGGAATGTCCCGCAGATCCGGCAGTCCCTCTTTGATCCGCCGCACCGACTCCCAGGATAAAAAGGCGCTGTTGACATCTACGTGAAAAATCAGGCGTTCTGTTGTCGCCTTCGTTTGTTCTTCTCTCATTTTTTTAACCCTCTTTCAAATTCTGCTGCTCTCTATGCAAAAAACAGCAGACCTGCTTTTGCCAGAAAGAAAAGAAGAAGGATCTGCGCCGCCAGCATCAGCGGGACTCCAATCGTGAATTTCTTTTTTCTTGTCTTGTGATGAAACAGGTGCATGCCCAGCAAGGCTCCCACCGAGCCGCCGGCTGCCGCAAGTCCAAGCAAGGTGGAAACGCGGATTCTCCATTTTCCCCGCACCGCACTTCGTTTGTCGATTCCATAGACTGCTATGGTAATGATATTAATACAAATCAGGTAACTCCACAATACTGTCTGTAAGATCGAATGTTCCATTTTTTACGCACCAGCCTTTCTTTTTTCAAAAAAGGCAGCGTTTTTCTGCGCTGCCTTTTTCAAACTCTTTTCAAAATTACTTTTTCTCCAGAAATATTTTTCTGGTCACAAAATTGTATACCATAACAATCGCCGTCGCGAATACTTTCGCGATTGTGTAGATCAGGTTATGGCCTATGTTCTGCTGCAGTGCAACATTACCGCCGTAGATCGGGCCTACGACGATCCAGATCAGGAAACTGTTGAGCAGCATGCCGATCAGGGAAAGGACGACAAAGGTGATGAACTCGACTTTTTTGTTCATTTCTTCTTTCCGCTCAAAGACAAATTTGAAGCTTAAAATGTAATTTGCAATGACCGATACGGTAAATCCGGCAACGGAACCGATGAGGGATGCCGCTTCAAAGTAAGAGCTGGAAGTCAGCGCCATCACAAGATTCAGGACAATAAGACCGGTCACGTAGTCGATGCCGAAGCTGATAACGCCGACGATACCGAATTTCACAATCTGTGCAAATAATTTCTTCATGTTTTTCCTCTTGTTTCTTCTATTATTTTCGAGTCAACGACTCTATGAGAATACCATATCACGGCAGTTTTTTCAAGTTTCCGTATTGTTTTTCCTCACGTCAAAAACGCCGGATTTCACATACAAACATGAAATCCGGCGTCTTTGAATTTCTCTAAATCTCCCGTTTCTCCATAAATCTTACACTGATCCCATACGAAATCAGCACAACTGCGATGCTTACCGCAAAAATTCCCGCCTGTCCAGGAACGTTTCCCGTGATGGTGCCAAGCAGCTCCGCGATCGTAAACTGCCCGTTGAAGCCCGACTCTGCCAGCGATACACCGATTTTCTGCAGGTCCTGCAGTGTGATCTCTGTGATCGGTTTTCCAAAGAGTTCGATCGTTCCGCTCTCCGCTTTTACAAGGCCGAGCATCAGGCGGATCGCCGTGCTCTTTCCTGCTCCGTTTTTTCCGATAAGTCCGGTGATTCTTCCCTCCGGAACTTCGGTCCGTTTTGAGCCCGGTGAAGAAAAAGAGGTGAAAAAGCTCGATTTTGACCAGCGGATTTCCGCATCCATCCACAACCATCATCACTGATGCGGTTTTTGTCCGTACCTTCGGAAGAATGGGCCGACCTCTTTTCGCGGGCAGGCTCATTCCGTATCTTATGATTTTCAGGAGACTTTTTATGTCCGAACTTAATTTTTATCTTCTTCAGATCAACGATGCTTTATTTCCAATCGGTACGTATTCACACTCGCAGGGACTCGAGACGTAAATCTCTTTCTCTCACGATCGGAGCACGCAGATACCCTTCTGGATGAAATCCGGGAATTTCTTGCCTCCGATCCGAAAATTGACGGCGGCGCAACTATACTTTCCTGCGGTGATCTTGCAGTTCGTATTTTCGGTCTACGCGCGCAAAGGCTGCAGCAAATGGCGGAAAAAATAAAGTCTGCATATGACAAATTTTTATAACTGTCTATTCAAGTCGTTCACTTTTCCCTTCGTCAAATTTCGCAGAAAAAATGTCAAAATAAGGATATGACAACCTCTTCAGAATGTGATAAAATAACTTTCGTTTTAAGCGAAGATAAAACTTATTTTACCATCATTTCGAGGAGGTTTTCTCATGGAAAAAGACATGACAAAGGGAAGTCCGCTTCCGGTCATTCTGCAGTTTACGCTGCCGCTGATTATCGGAAATATTTTCCAGCAGCTCTACAACATGGCAGACACGATTATCGTTGGCCGATATGTCGGAGCGGATGCACTGGCTGCAGTTGGTTCTACGGGAACGATTATGTTCCTGGTGCTTGGATTTGCGCAGGGCATCACAGCAGGCTTTACGGTTCTGACATCGCAACGGTTCGGTGCAAAGGATACGCGCGGAGTAAAGCGAAGTGTGGCAAACGGCATTCTACTGGCTCTCCTTTTCACAGTTGTCCTGACATTCTTCAGCATGATCTCCATGCGGCCATTGCTGCATCTCATGAACACACCGGAAAATATTTTTCAGGACGCTTATACCTATATTATGATTATCTGCGGTGGCCTGATCGCTACGATTTTTTACAATCTGCTTTCCTCCTATCTGCGTGCAGTAGGAAACAGCCAGACTCCGCTGATGTTCCTGATTTTTTCGGCTGTATTAAATGTTCTTCTGGATCTGCTTCTCATCATTCGTTTTAAAATGGGCGTTGCGGGAGCCGGATATGCAACCGTTTTCTCCCAGGGAATTTCTGCTGTGCTCTGTCTTTTTTATATTTATCGCTCCATGCCGGATATGTGGCCGGAAAAACACCACTGGAAGCTTCATGCGGCAGATTCCCGCCATCAGCTCTCGATGGGCATTCCGATGGCACTCCAGTTTGCCATCACCGCATCCGGTACAATGATTATGCAGGCTGCCATTAACCTGTTCGGCTCGGAGGCAGTTGCCGCTTTTACGGCGGCCTGTAAGCTGCAGAATCTGGTCACACAGGGCTTTTCCGCAATGGGACAGACGATGGCAACCTACAGCGGGCAAAATTTCGGAAAGGGCGATATTCCACGGATTAAAAAGGGAGTTCGCGCTGCACTTCTGACTTCCATCACATATTCGATCGCAGCCGCTGTTCTCGTCTTCCTTCTTCTGAAGCCATGTCTTTCCCTCTTCTTCTCGGGTGATGTCGATATGGCCGCCATGATGCCATGGGCAAAGACTTATTCCTATATGTGTGCTCTTTTTTATGTACCGCTCTGCACCATCTTTATTTTCCGAAATGCAATGCAGGGTTGCGGCTACGGCTTTCTACCTATGATGGGCGGTGTTTCTGAACTCTTTGCGCGCCTTATTGTAGCTGTGATTGCCATAAAAGTCATCAGCTATCCGCTCGCCTGCTTCTGTGACCCGGCAGCCTGGGTGACGGCAGCTGTCTTTACCGGTGTTTCGTATCTGTTTGTCATGAAGGATATCGACAAAAAGTATAATTCAAAGATACCGACGGCTCCGATCAGCTGACATTTTTCATACCAAACGCAAAACTGCGCGGAATGCACGATTCTGAAATGCATTCCACGCAGTTTTTTGTATTTACAGGATTACAGATTCAGTTTTGCTTTCTGCAGACTTACACAGGAACGATGATATGTGAGTGTCATCGTCAGATAAATGACGCCCACGACAATGACTGCGAGAATACCGGTATGGAACACCAGATGCAGGATCATCGTCGCACACAGCAGGATCTGAATCATCTTGCCCAGCGCCATATAGGCCTTATAGGCACTCTGATATACCATCTCTTTTTCTGCCTCATCGCAACTTGCCATCCAGTCTTTCTGGAAGTTTTTTGAGTTCATATCGCCTCTCTTCTCCGGGTGAGCTGCCTGAACCATTTTTACATAACGCATCTGATAATAGCCATAGAGAAAGAAGTTGATACAAAACAGAGCACAGGTTGCCAGGAATCCGGCGAGCTCTTTTCCCGATGCTTCTTCCAGCCAAGAACGGGAAAAGGTAAATGTCAGCACGATGATATCGCAGACCTGCGAAATCACATTGCAGTTCATCAGCATCGCGCCGTATTTCTCTTCTTCATAGCTTAAGACTTCGTACTGTTCATCCTCTGCTTCTTCGAGATGCTTCATCGTATCCTTTAATTTCCGGCTGTAAAATTCCATCAGGACAATGCTTACAACGAAAATTACCGCAATGATCGGCAGTGCCAGCGGGCGGACCAGATCGCTCAGATCACTCATGCCATTTTTCACACCGAACGTCATAAAAATTCCGACAAAAAAACCGCAGACTCCGCCGATTCCCAGATAAATCAGCATCCGCTTCGTCAGCTTTCCGTAGGAATTTGGTTTGTTCCCCTGTTTTTCTTTCATGGTTCATCCTCCTCATATTGAAAAATATCTTCTACTTTTACTTCACAGATTTTTGCAAGTTTTAATGCCAGTGTCACCGACGGTGAATAGTCTCCCCGCTCAATCAGGCTGATGGTCTGTCTCGATACTCCCGCCATTTTTCCAAGGTCGGTTTGGTTGATGCCAAGCTTCGAACGGTACTCTTTTAACTGATTGTACAGCGGCATCGCAGTATCTCCTTTCACTTTATTTTTAGATGAGCTCTCTATTTGACAACTTTTCTTGTCATCTACTACTCTACTATTGACAACTTTATTTGTCAATAGTTTTGACAAGTTTTTTTGTCATTGTCAAGCAGATATTCGCAATGGAAGCAGGGGACTTACTTGATTCGGTTAAACTCCCAGTTGATTTGTGGGCTGAAATGTACTAAACTAGAGGTATCTATTTTCGTAACTATTCAAGCCGCAGAAAGGACAGAATCTATGGAACAGAAAGACAGCCGGTTTGCCGTATTGATCGATGCGGACAATGTTTCCCCGAAATACATCAAATATATCCTGGACGAGGTTTCGGACCAGGGCGTCGCTACTTACAAGAGAATCTACGGGGACTGGACCGATATCTCGAAGAAAAGCTGGAAGGAGCAGCTCTTACGCTACTCAATCAACCCGATCCAGCAGTATAGCAATACGAACGGAAAGAACTCAACCGACTCCGCAATGATCATCGATGCCATGGACATCCTCTACTCCGGAAATGTGGAGGGCTTCTGCCTGGTTTCTTCGGACTCTGATTTTACCAAGCTGGCGCAGCGTCTGCGTGAATCCGGCATGTTTGTGCTCGGCATGGGCGAGCAGAAAACCCCTTCTTCCTTCCGCGTTGCGTGCGATGCCTTTAAAATTCTCGAAATCATTTCCCAGAACGAGGACGATATCTCCCCTGCGATTACCGCTGTCTCGGAAAATCCGGCGCGCTACGGCACTTCTCAGGACGAACCCCCTTCCATTACAAGCAAGGCAGAAATCGAGCGGACGGTTTCCCGTGTACTGACAGAGAACAATGATCACGGAAAAAATACGACACTTAGTGAGATCGGCAGTATCCTGCAGAAGAAATTCTCAGAGTTTGACGTTCGAAATTACGGTTATTCCAAACTTTCCACGTTTCTAGAAAGCATGAACGATATCGAAGTGCTGAAAACCGGTCATAATTACCTCGTAAAGGAACGCCAGAACACCGTATCGCGCCAGCAGATTGAAAAATGTATCACGGATCTGATCTGCTCCAACGGAGGCCATATCGACAACCTCAGCATTATTCACGATGCCCTGCGGAACCGTTTCCCGGGCTTCGATGTGAAGCAGTATGGATATAGCAGGATTTCAAGTTTTATCAACAGTTTCAAAAAATTCAAAATCACAAACAATACGGTACAGATGAAACAATAGCATTTAAAACATAAACCAGATTCGCCGGATCCGGATCGTGCTTGATATACCATGTACATGTTTGGTGTGCCCGCAACAAAAAGCCCCCGGAAATGTCAGATTTTCTGACACCCGGAGGCTCTTTTTATTTCGTCTGTTGTTATCTTTTTCCTGTACTTCCAATTCCGCCGCGGTCCTCGCCGTTTAAGTGGTCAACTTCTTCAAAGCCGATGGTCGGCTGGTGTTTCTCGATGCGGAACTGGCAGATGCGGTCATTCACATGAATCACGGTGTCGCGCAGGGCATACGCCGGCATGTAGAACCAGTCGTTCGGTCCGCAGTAGCTCTCATCGATGATACCGCAGTGGTTCGTCTGGATAATACCGAAGTTCTTGAAGGTGCTGCTTCTCGGCACAATATGCGCCTCGTAGCCCTCCGGCAGCTGCATGGCAACGCCGAGGTGGATCAGCTTGAATTCTCCGGCCTTTAACTCTACTTCTTCTGCCGCGCGCAGGTCGATCCAGTCGGACTTTCCGTCGATATAGCGCAGGCGCTCAATTTCATCGTTTAAATACTGAATTTTAATGGTTTCCATAAAGCGTCTCCTTTTCTTTTTGCGTGACTACTTTTCGCCGAACAGTACGACTTCGCCGCGTGCTCTCGTCTTTTTCACATCAATGACTCTCTGATTCGGGCTGCCCTTCCATTCCAAGGTAACGTCCCTCTGGGCAAGAATAAAGCGGCCGTCCACAACCACGTCCGTGTAATCCATCAGTTCCAGATCACAGACGGATTCCCACTCATATCCGGTGTAAACCCAGATATCTTTTTTCGGATATCTTTCCTTGATCTCTTTTGCCAGAGCCGTCACATCCGCCCGGTTTGCCTCATGCAGCGGATCTCCGCCGGAAAAGGTGATGCCGGAAATGTAGTCCTTGTCCAGCTGTTCAAAAATTTCTGCCTTTGCCGCGTCATCAAACGGGATGCCGCCATTTGGATCCCAGGTAATCGGATTCTGACATCCCTTGCAGTGATGACCGCATCCGGCGACCCAGAGCACGACGCGCAGGCCGTCTCCGTTCAGCATATCGTCTTTCGTTATATTATGGTATCTCATAGCTTTCACTCCTATTGGACATAAGAAAACACAGAAAAACGAACCGTTTTGCAGATCCCTTTTTCTGTGTTCCCCGCTCTTTATCGTCTGGCAGATCTATTTATTTCGCGTCTGCCGGAACATCCTTGATACTGAAGCTTACACGGCCCATCTTATCTTTGCCCATGCAGACTACTTTTACAACATCGCCAAGGCTGACAACGTCTTCTACTTTCTCAACACGCTGTTTGGCGAGCTTGGAGATGTGTACCAGACCTTCTTTTCCAGGTGCGAACTCAAGGAAAGCACCGAAGTCTTTGATGCTGACAACTTTTCCGGTCAGGATCTGTCCCTCGGTAAAGTCGCTTGCGATGATCTCGATATATTTCTTTGCCTGATCCATCATAGCCTGCTCGGTTCCGCAGATGGAAACTGCACCGTCATCTGTGATGTCGATCTTTACGCCGGTCTCATCGATGATGGCGTTGATGGTCTTTCCTCTCTGGCCGACAACTTCACCGATCTTCTGCGGGTCGATCATCATCTGGATGATCTTCGGAGCGAACTCGCCGACCGTCTTACGCGGCTCTGCGATCGCTTTCTCCATAACCTCGGTCAGGATGTACTCTCTTGCCTGTTTCGTTCTGGCAATCGCCTCTTCTACGATCTGACGGGTCAGTCCATGGATCTTGATATCCATCTGGATTGCAGTGATTCCGTCGTGGGTACCAGCTACCTTAAAGTCCATGTCGCCGAAGAAGTCTTCGAGACCCTGGATATCGGTCAGTACGAGGTAATCATCATCGGTCTCGCCTGTTACCAGACCGCAGGAGATACCTGCAACCGGTTTTTTGATCGGTACACCGGCAGCCATCAGAGACATGGTGGATGCACAGATACTTGCCTGGGAAGTAGAACCGTTGGACTCGAAGGTCTCGGATACGGTACGGATTGCGTACGGGAACTCTTCCTCGGTCGGAAGTACCGGAACCAGGGCACGTTCTGCCAGAGCACCATGGCCGATCTCACGGCGTCCCGGTCCGCGGGACGGTTTTGTCTCACCTACAGAGTAGGACGGGAAGTTGTACTGATGCATGTAACGTTTGGAGGTCTCGAACTCATCCAGTCCGTCCAGTTTCTGTGCTTCGGAAAGCGGAGCCAGTGTTGTTACGTTGCAGATCTGAGTCTGTCCACGGGTGAACATAGCGGAACCATGAACACGCGGGATAATGTCAACCTCTGCTGCCAGAGGACGGATTTCTGTGATCGCACGGCCGTCCGGACGTTTGTGGTCTTTTAAGATCATCTTACGAACAGTCTTTTTCTGATACTGGTAAACAGCCTCGCCTAATACTGCCAGCCACTCTTCGTTGTCGGCAAATGCCTCCTCGAGTTTCTCGGTGATGACACGGATGTTTTCTTCTCTTGTCTGTTTGTCATCGCTGAAAACAGCCTCTTCCATCTCGGCCGGAGGAACGATCTCTTTGATCGCTGCAAACAGCTCTTCCGGAATAGCGCAACTCTCATAAGCGTGTTTCGGTTTTCCAA
Organism: Blautia sp. AF26-2; assembly: GCF_003460955.1. Classification (NCBI taxonomy): domain Bacteria; kingdom Bacillati; phylum Bacillota; class Clostridia; order Lachnospirales; family Lachnospiraceae; genus Blautia; species Blautia sp. AF26-2. The sequence goes on from NZ_QTWD01000004.1 coordinate 26,077, forward strand.
CCTCTGCTACGATGCTGTCGATGAATTTGATGATTTCCTGGTTTACTTCGTGTGCTTTGTAGATGGCGTCGATCATTTTTGCTTCCGGAATCTCTTTTGCTCCGGCTTCGATCATGATGACTTTCTCTCTGGTGGAAGCTACGGTCAGTTTCAGGTCGGATACTGCTTTCTGTGCGAGAGTCGGGTTTACGATGAACTCGCCGTCGATCATACCGATCTGAGTCATGGCACACGGACCGTCAAACGGGATGTCGGAAATGCAGGTTGCGATTGCGGAACCCAGCATTGCGACTACTTCCGGATCACACTCCGGATCTACGGACATTACCATGTTGTTTAAGGTAACATCGTTGCGGTAATCTTTTGGGAACAGCGGACGCATCGGACGGTCAATGACACGGCTGGTCAGAATTGCGTGCTCGCTTGCTTTTCCTTCTCTTTTGTTGAATCCGCCCGGGATTTTTCCAACGGCGTACATCTTCTCTTCGTACTCAACGCTTAATGGGAAGAAGTCGATGCCATCACGCGGTTTCTCAGATGCGGTTGCTGTAGAAAGAACTACAGTATCGCCATAATGCATAAATGCTGCGCCGTTTGCCTGTTTTGCTACACGGCCTACGTCTACGGTCAGGGTTCTGCCTGCCAGTTCCATAGAAAAACTCTTGTACATAAATAATCTCCTTTTTTTCTTCTGAGCAGAATTTCCGAAACAACTGAAAAGCACACCGGAATACGGACAAGATGCAGCTTTCAATGTGTTTTTCAGTGGTCTCGGATAAAATTCCTGCGCCCAGAATGGCTCCATGTCGTTTGCTGTCTTTGATCTTACAAGCAAAGAAACGGGCGGAAAATGTATCCCGCCCGTTGTTCCAAGCTGATTATTTTCTGATTCCTAACTTCTCGATTAAAGCACGGTATCTTTCAATATCAGTTTTCTTTAAGTAGTCAAGCAGACCACGTCTCTGACCAACCATTTTCAGAAGACCTCTTCTGGAGTGATGATCTTTGTGGTGAACTTTCAGATGCTCAGTGAGCTCCTCGATTCTTGCGGTAAGAACAGCTACCTGTACTTCCGGTGATCCTGTATCTCCCTCAGTTCTTGCATACTCTTTGATGATTGCCTGTTTTTTTTCTTTCGAAATCATTTTAAATTCCTCCTATTATTTTGATTGCACCGCTGACTAAGAAGTGGTCGGAGTGTCCTGCCTCTGAATCAGGGTCCGGGGATCTTTTTTGTCCCACATACTCGATTAGTATAGCATACGCTTTTCGAATTGTAAATACTAAAATCAGATGTTTTCGCGATGAATTTTCACGTAGTTACAGTTCTCCGAACTGTAACTTTCGCAGCTCTCATTTTAAGTTTTGCTTCGCAAAAGGAGAGCTGCTCACACCTGAATCACTTTCTTACGCAGCGAAACAGCGAGTGTTTCACTGCTGAGCGAACTTTTTTTCTACATATTTTTTTCCTGCCGCAACATCATGATCGAGCTGGTTTTTCAGCGCGTCGATCGAAACAAATTTCTGCTCCGGGCGCAGAAATTTTAACAGAGAAACCTCCGCCTGTTTTCCATAGAGATCCTCGCTGCAGTCAAAAAGATTCGTCTCCACGCCGGTAAATTTTTCCTGTACCGTCGGCTTAACACCGATGTTTGTGATACCGTAATAAATTTTTCCTTCGATTTTCACCTCGGAAACGTAGACGCCGAACGGCGGAAGCAGCTTTTCTGCCGGCGGGATCTGATTGATGGTCGGCACGCCGATCGTTCTGCCGAGTGCATGACCGTGGACAATCTCGCCGTGAACCGCGTAATCGTAGCCGAGCAGACCGCTCACGGCTTCCATATTGCCCTGTTCCAGCTCTTCCCGTGCCCAGGTGCTGCTGATCTCGCGGCCGTTTTCCTCTGCTTTTTCGATGATCTCGGTTTCAAAACCAAGGGACGGGCCCATTTCTTTCAGCATTTCGGCTGTGCCGCTTCTCTTGTAGCCAAAACCGAAATCCTTTCCCACAACAACTTTTTTCGCGTGCAGCTTATCCACCAGAATCTCTTTGATAAAGGCTTCCGGCGTCATGTGCATCACTTCATCCACAAACGGGCATTCCACAAGGCAGTCCATGCCAAGCTGTTCGAGCCGGGCTCTTCTCTCCTCATTCGTCAGCAGCTGATGCGGCTTGACATGCTGCACTTTCGACTGCGGCGGCACGTCAAACGTAAACACAACCGTTTCCAGTCCTTCCGTTCTGCCGATTGCAAGGACACGACGGATCAGAAGCATATGCCCCCGGTGGAGGCCGTCAAATTTTCCCAGGGTTACAACGCTGTCCCCTCTGCTATCAAAATCCAGTGTTTTTGTTAGATATCTCATGTTCTCTCCAGAAATAACTTGACCGGTCTGGTTAAGTTTTGTGATGGTCTGTATTGATAAATACCGACAAACGTTCCGCCATCGAGATAAAGGCGGAACTCCTCGTCTTCTGCGAAGTCCCCGCCGGAAGCAGTTTCCCCGATTTCGCGGATCTGCGCCGGTTTCAGCGGATTTCCGTTTTCCGCAAGCTTTTTCGCATGATCGTCCGCTGTCGCAAAGCTGCGCAGCGCGGCAAACATTTCATCGACCGGCACGAGGATCTCCGAAAGGCGGCCCTCACCGACAATCGCTGCGATCTCGTCAAGCGTGTGCGCTCCGTTTCGGTCAAACTGGCCGACTCTCGTGCGGATCAGCTGCTCCATACATCCGTGGCAGCCCAGTTTTTCGCCGATATCGTGGCACAGGGTGCGGATATACGTTCCCTTCGAACACGTTACCTCCATGCGCACCAGCGGAAGCTTCACTTCCAGAATGCTGATCTCGTAAAAGTGCACCGTGCGGGCCTTCCTCTCGATCTCGATGCCTTCCCGCGCCAGCTCGTAGAGTTTCTTTCCATTAACCTTCAGCGCGGAATACATCGGCGGCACCTGCTGCTGCTCCCCGACAAACGAGGCGATGCAGTCCCGCACCTCTTCTTCCGTCACGGTCACTGGCGCTTCTGCTGTCACGGTTCCGCTCATGTCCTGCGTATCCGTTGCGATTCCAAGGTGAAGCAGCGCTTCATACGTCTTCGTTTCATCGGTCAGCATATCGCAGAGACGCGTTCCCTTTCCAAGGCAGACCGGAAGCACGCCCGTCGCATCCGGGTCTAGGGTTCCGGTGTGGCCGATTTTTTTCTGGTGCAGGATGCCGCGCAGCTTCGCAACCACGTCATGCGACGTAAATCCCGCCTCTTTCCATACGTTCAGAACTCCGTTTATCATGTTGTTTTGTCTCCCTCTTTTTCACAAGAAAACCGGGCGTGGATATATTTTCTGCGCCCGGCTGTTTCCTGTTTATGCTTCTTCCTCTGTCGTCTCTTCTTCCTCTTCTGCAAGAAGCTGTTTTTCGATATACAGAGTCAGATTGTTGATTACATCATACGGAGAACCTGACATCGTGCAGCCAGCCGCACGGATATGGCCGCCGCCGCCGAATACGGCTGCGATTTTGCTCACATCAACCAGCTCGTCGGAGCGGAGGCTTACTTTGAAGACCTGCGGCTCCAGCTCATACAGAAAAATCGCTACGTGAACGCCTTCTGTATTTTTTAACTGGATGACAATGCCGTCCATATCTCCCGATGTCAGGCCATAGAAGTCCATGACCTTCTTCCGCACGATACCGACAATACACTGCTTGTCGAGAAGCATGATGCTCTCTGTCAGCGTGCGTCCCATAATCTGGTTCTGTACGTATGTTTTCTTGAAGAATGCATCCTCGATGATTCTGGTAAACGGAACTCCCTTTTCCATCAGAGCGGCCGCAACCCGCATCGTGTGCGGAGAGGTGCTGCTGTACTGGAATACGCCGGAATCGGTCACAATACCGGTGTACAGCGCCTCGGCGCACGGCTCGGAGATCTTTTCTTCCTCCAAAAGTCCGAACAGCACCTCGCAGGCAGAGCTTGCATCCGGCTCTACGTGATTGATTTCGCAATATTCTGTATTCGTCACATGGTGATCGATGCAGATCGTCTTTCCCGCTTTTGCAAGAAGCGGTGCGGCAACGCCGATGCGGTCCTCGCTGGATACATCCAGAAGGACCACAAGGTCGTACGCTTTCTCTTCACAGCTTGTCTTTACCTCAGAAAAGCCCGGAAGATAGGAAAATTCCGGCCGTGGATCCTCAAGATAGACATCTGCCTGAATCTCCGGCCGATTGTCGCGAAGATACTGGTATAATCCCAGGCAGGAACCGATGCAGTCACCGTCCGGACGAACGTGTCCGGCGATGGCCATGCAGGAGACTCCGTTTAGAATTTCATCAATTTTCTTCATTTTCCTCATCCTTTTTGTCTTCTTTGTGTGTTACTTCATCAATCAGTTTCGACATCGTAACGCCATATTCAATCGACTCATCCAGGACAAAGGTCAGCTCCGGTGTATTGCGGAGGTTAATGGTCTTGGCCAGCATACGGCGGATGAAGCCCTCCGCGCTCTTTAAGCCGCGGATGGTTTCTTTCTTCGCCTCATCATCGCCAAACACACTGATATATACTTTACACGTCTTCAGATCCGGCGCTACCTCTGCCGCTGTGACAGAGGTCATCATTCCGATGCGCGGATCCTTGATCTCGTTCCGGATGATGTTGGAAAGCTCTTTCTGTACTTCCCCGTTGATCCTGGTGTTTTTAATACTGTTTTTTCTCAACTTAATTCCTCATTTCTATCTCGGCACTTCTACCATGATATAAGCCTCGACCTGATCGAACTCCTGAAGATCGTTGAATCCTTCAAATACAAGACCGCACTCATAGCCGGAGCGCACTTCTTTGACATCGTCTTTGAAACGTTTGAGGGATGCCAGATTTCCTTCGAAGATCTGGTTTCCTTCGCGGCTGATTCGAACTTTGCAGCCTCTCTGGAACGTTCCGTCCAGTACATAGCTTCCGGCGATCGTTCCGACACCGGATGCCTTGAAGAGCTGACGTACCTCGGCATGGCCGATAACTTTCTCTTCGTAAACCGGCTCAAGCATACCCTTCATGGCTGCCTCAACATCCTCAATTGCCTGGTAGATGACACGGTACAGACGGATGTCTACGCCGTTCTGCTCTGCCATGGATTTTGCGTTCGCATCCGGGCGTACGTTAAATCCGATAATGATGGCGGAAGATGCGGTTGCCAGCATAACGTCGGACTCGTTGATCGCACCGACACCTCCGTGGATGACGCGTACGGCAACTTCCTCGTTGGAGAGTTTGACAAGACTCTGTTTTACTGCCTCGACAGATCCCTGTACATCGGCTTTGACAACGAGTGCCAGTTCTTTTAAGTTACCCTCCTGAATCTGGTTGAACAGATCATCCAGGGACATCTTCGCTTTTGTCTCCTCAAGCAGGTTCTTCTTGTTCTCTGCCACGAAGGTTGCTGCGAAGTTCTTTGCTTCTTTATCGTTATCGGTCTGAACGAGGATCTCTCCTGCGTTCGGAACATCGGAAAGTCCGAGGATCTCAACCGGAGTAGACGGGCCTGCCTCTTTGACGCGGCGTCCCTTATCATCCATCATCGCACGGACTTTACCGGAGCATGCGCCTGCTGCGATGTAATCGCCGACATGCAGGGTACCTTTCTGTACCAGAATGGTAGCAACCGGTCCTTTTCCTTTATCCAGCTCAGCCTCGATGACAAGACCTCTTGCTTTCCGGTTCGGGTTTGCTTTCAGCTCGAGCACTTCGGAAGTCAGAAGGATCATTTCCAGCAGATCGTCGATACCTTCGTTGTTCTTTGCAGATACCGGAACAAATACGGTGCTTCCGCCCCAGTCCTCCGGAATCAGTTCGTACTCGGAGAGCTCCTGTTTTACACGCTCTACGTTTGCGCCTGGTTTATCGATCTTATTGATCGCAACGATGATCTCAACGCCGGCTGCTTTTGCATGGTTGATTGCCTCAACGGTCTGCGGCATCACACCGTCGTCTGCTGCGACAACGAGAATGGCGATATCCGTTGCATTGGCTCCACGCATACGCATAGCAGTGAATGCCTCATGTCCCGGGGTATCGAGGAACGTAATCTTCTGTTTGTTGATCGAAACGGTGTATGCACCGATGTGCTGGGTAATACCGCCAGCCTCGCGGTCGGTGACATGGGTGTTCCGGATGCAGTCCAGAAGAGATGTTTTACCGTGGTCAACGTGTCCCATAACGCAGACTACCGGCGGACGCGGAACCATGTCTTTTTCATCCTCTTCGTCCTCTTTTAAGAGCTCTTCGATCACATCGACTTTCTCTTCCGGCTCAGCGATGATGTTATAATCAAGCGCGATTTCCTGTGCTTTTTCGAAATCGATCTCATGGTTTACGGTAACCATCGTTCCTTCCATGAACAGTTTCTTTACGATGACTGCCGGCTGCATTTTCATCTTCTCAGCCAGCTCGCGGATAGTCATTTTCTCCGGCAGGGTAATCTCCTTTACCTCATCCTTCGGAGCTTCCTGTTTCGGTTTGTTGACCGGTTTCTGGAGCGCTTTCGGGAGTCTGGACTGCTGATGATGTCCCTGGTTCGGACGGTTTCCGCCTCTTCCTCTGTCTTCACTGAATTTATTTTCTCTTAAAGAATCTTTGTTTTTGTCTTTTTCTTTTCTTCCTGTATCACGGCCTGGCTTCTTGATGCCAAGGCTCATTGTATCGCCTGCAGAGCTCTTATGCTCGGTTCTGCGGCGGTCTCCTCCCGGACGGCGGTTCTGATTCTGGGAATCATCATCCTTTCCTGCGAACGGTCTTCCGCCATTATTTCCCGGTCTGCCTCCGTTTGGACGTGCGGAACGCTCACCGAATGGTCTTCCGCTTCTCTCACCGTTTCCGCTTCTTCCGCCGTTATTGCGGTCTCCTCCCGGACGGTCTCCGCTGCGGTTCGGGCGGTCTCCATTGTTTCCGCCGAAGCGGCGTTCTCCCTGCGGACGGTCTCCGCTGCGGTTCGGGCGGTCTCCGTTATTGTTGAAGCGGCGCTCTCCCTGCGGACGGTCTCCATTGCGGTTCGGACGGTCTCCGTTATTGTTGAAACGGCGCTCTCCCTGCGGACGGTCTCCATTGCGGTTCGGACGATCTCCATTTCCGCCGTTTCCGTTTCCACGGTTCGGACGGTCCTCGCTTCTTCCGTTTCCATTGCGGTTTCCTTCCGGACGGCCGTTTCCGCGGGACGGACGGTCTTTTTTCTGTCCCTGGTTCTTTGTGAACTCTTTTGCTTCTTTACTTGTTGCGTTCTGCGGACGCACAACGGAAATAATTTTCTTTTTCTTCGGTTTTGCCTGCTCTTCCGGTTTCTTCATTTCCATATTTTCTGTATCTTTCTTTTCCAATGATCTTTTCTCCTCTTTCTGCGGTTTTCGTGTTTCCTGCATCCATCCACCGACCTTTCCGGCCTTACGCCTTACGCTTCTGCCAACAATGCTGCTATTTTTTCTGCAAAATGCGCTTCACATACGGCAAGGGAAGAACGGTATTCTCTTCCGATGGCTCTTCCAAGCTGCTCTTTGTCCCCAAAAAGAATGCATGGCACTTTATAGTATGCACACATATTGCGAAATTTCTTCTGTGTATTGGCCGACGCCGTTTCCGCCAGAATGACAAGGTATGCGCTGCCGCTCTTTACGGCCTGCTCGGTCGCAAATTCGCCGCTCGATACCTTACCCGCCTTCATGGCAAGGCCCAGCATGGATAATCCTTTACTTTGACTGTTCAATCTTCGCAAATGCCTCCTTTAACTGCTCATAAACCTCTGATGGAATTTCTGCCTTCAGAGAACGGGAAAGTCCTTTGTTTTTCATTGCTTTCCCCAGACATTCCAGAGAGCAGACATAAGCACCGCGTCCGTTCATTCTTCCGGTTGTGTCCGGAACAATCGTTCCTTCGGTGGTTTTCACCACGCGGATCATTTCTTTTTTGTTTTTCATTTCATTGCAGCCAATGCATTTACGCAGCGGCACTTTACGAACTGTACTCAAATGCTCATCCCGCCTTTGTTTTTATTTTAATTACTCTTCGTCTCCGGCTTTCTCTGCTGTTTCTACATCATTCTCGTCGAAGTTTTCTTCTGCAGAGATGGTTTCCTCCTCTGCTGCGGACTCATCGTAATTGTCCTCCTCCTCGTATTCCTCTTCGTCTACGTAGTCGAAGTCTCCTGCCTCGCGTGCCTGGGTCTCGCTCTTAATGTCGATCTTGAATCCGGTCAGACGTGCGGCAAGTCTTGCGTTCTGTCCCTCTTTACCGATGGCAAGGGAAAGCTGGTAATCCGGAACGATTACTTTTGCGGTCTTCTCATCCGGATCTGCCATAACGGAGATAACTTTTGCCGGGCTCAGTGCGTTCTCGATCAGGAGTGCCGGGTTCTCATCCCATGTAATGATGTCGATCTTCTCTCCGTTCAGCTCATTGACAACCGCGTTGACACGGCTTCCGTTCATACCGACGCATGCGCCGACTGCATCGACGTTCGGATCGTTGGACCATACTGCCATTTTCGTACGGCTTCCTGCCTCACGGGCAATGCTCTTGATCTCTACGATGCCTTCTGCAACCTCGGAAACCTCAGACTCAAAGAGACGTTTTACGAGTTCCGGATGGGTACGGGATACCATGACTTTCGGTCCCTTGGTTGTATTCTTTACTTCCAGAACGTATACTTTCACACGCTGGGTCGGCTCAAATTTCTCGCCTTTGACCTGCTCGTTCTCGGTCAGCAGAGCGTCTACTTTACCGAGGTTGATGCTGACGTTGCGTCCTACATAGCGCTGTACCACACCGGTAACCACATCGTGCTCTTTCTCGAAGTACTGATCAAACAGAACTTTACGCTCTTCCTCACGGATCTTCTGAAGAATGACGTTTTTGGCATTCTGGGTTGCAATACGGCCGAACTCTTTGGATTTGATTTCTACCGGAACGATATCGCCGAGTTCATAGCGGGAGTCTGCACGTTTTGCATCGGAAAGGGCGATCTCCATGATCGGATCCTGTACCAGATCAACAACGGTTTTCTCTGCTACGACTTTGAAATCACCAGTCTGGGCGTTAATGCTTACCTTTACATTATCTGCTTTGCCAAAATGGTTTTTACAGGCCTGGATCAGCGACTGCTCAATTGCCTCAAGCAGGGTATCTTTGCTGATATTCTTCTCTTTCTCAAGAACTTCAAGGGCCTCCATTAATTCTGTATTCATTTTTCTCTTTTCCTCCTGTATCTGCGTCTGTTTAGAAATCAAATGCTAAACGGATCAATGCAATATCGCTTTTCTGGAAGACGCGCTCTGTTCCGTCCTCCTCCAAAATGGTCACACTGTTATCATCATATGCGGTGAGTATTCCGTAAAATTCCCGGTTTCTCTCGATCGCACGGTATGTCCGGATTTCCAGCTCTTTTCCCATGCTTCTCTTGTAGTCTTTCTCTTTTTTCAGCGGACGTCCAAGACCCGGGGAGCTGACCTCCATGATATAGGCGTCATCGATAAAGTCCTCTGCGTCCAGCCGGTCAGAAAATGCACGGCTGACGATTTCGCAGTCATCCACGGTAATTCCGCCTTCTTTGTCGATGTAAGCACGCAGGTACCAGGTACCGCCCTCTTTGACATACTCCACATCCACCAGTTCAAAACCATTGGCTTCTACAATCGGAGTGATCAGTTCTTCTGCCTTCTGTTCGTATTCTTCTCTTCTGCTCAAATCCTCACCACCTTTTTGATTCAGGGAAACTTTCGAAAAATTCTTTCATTTCCCTGTACACAAGAAAGAGTGGACGAAATCGTCCACTCCTTAACAGTCACTTATTAACAACTTTACTATAGCACCTTTTCCGTGCAATTGCAAGGGCTAATTTTCAAAATATCCTTTATTTATCGCCTTTTCCGGCTTTTTTGTTCGCCGGTTCCGGGCAGATGTGGACATCGAGCTGGTTATACGGGATGGAAATTCCCGCCGCGTCAAACTCTTCTTTGATGCGCTCATTCATTTTCCATTTGACCGGCCAGTAATTTTCCGTTGCGACCCAGGCGCGCAGACCGACCGTAATCGCGCTCTCGCCCAGCTCATCTACGAAAAACTGCTGTTCCTCCGACTGAAAATGCGGCTCCTCCTCAACGAGGCGGCGCAGGATGTCCTTCGCTTTTCTGATATCGGACTCATAAGAAATGCCGACTTTGATCTCCAGCTTTCTCCGGTCCATCGCCGTCACGTTGATGATGGTGTGGTTCGTCAGATTGGCGTTCGGGATCATGATGGTACGGTTGTCGATGCTGTTGATTGTCGTGTAATACATCTCAATCTTTTTGACCGTTCCCTCCTGGCCTTCGCCCGGGAAGATAATGTAGTCACCGACCTTAAATGGCTTCAGCAGCAGAATCATCACCCCGCCTGCAAAGTTCGAGAGACCGCCCTGCAATGCCAGGGATACGGCAACGCCGGCGGAGGCGATAGCTGCTGCGATCGACGCTTCGGATACGATACCGAGCTGAACGATAATGGTCAGCACCAGCAGCGTGTTCAGACTGTATTTCACCATGGAAACGGTGAAACTGACCACCGCCTCCTCCGTGTGAAAACGCCGCATGTTTTTCCGGATCAGACCACAGAGCCACAGGATCAGTTTGCGTGCAACCAGAAACAGAATTACTGCAAACACGATCTTCAGCACCAGATCGGCAGCCGAAGAGGCCTTGTCGATCCAGTATTCATAGACGCGTTCCGCCGCTGTCAGATTCACCATGTGTTATCTCTCCTCTGTCTCGAATTTTCTCTGCAGCTCCTCGCCGAGTTCACTCATGCCTGTGCTTTTTTTCGTTTTTGTCTCTGGTTTTGCCTCTGATTTTGCTTCTGACTTGGTTTCCGGCTTTGTCGCCGGCTTCTTTTCCGGATCGGCGGCTGCGCGGTATTTTTCCACGGCTTTTGCTGCCTCTGCCGCTGCGGATTTTCCGGCTTTCACCAGCTTGTCCACCGTCTGCTCTACCGTTTTCACCGGTTTGCTGTCGATCGCCTGCTTTACGACTTTCTCCACCTTCTCTGTCGCAGTCGTAGTTCCCTGCTTTTTCTCTGCGGTTTTCACCGTTTTTTCCGATACCTTTTTCTCTGCTTTTTGGGCAGTCTTTGTTGTTTTCTTTGCTTTTACTGCTTTTACTGCTTCTTCCGTTTTTCCAGCCGGTTTTCCCTTCTTTCCGGTTTTCTTCTCTGCTGCCGCCTTCGCTGCAGTTTTTGCCTTTGCGCTCTTATTGCTTGCAGCGCCCGTCTCCGGCTTCGTATAAGAAAATACCTGAACAGAAAGCGGTGCGAGTTTCACGGTAATCGAGTTTTTCCGTTCGTCGCATTCTGTCTTTTTCGACATTTTCACGCGTGGATTTCCGACGCCTGTTCCGCCATAGCTTTCCGCATCGCTGTTGAACATCTCTTTGTACTTTCCTGGATACGGCACACCAATGCGGAAATCATCGTACTCGACATTCGAGAAGTTGCATACGACAAGCAGCGTGTCTTCTTTCTTCCTTGTTCTGCGAAGGAAGATCAGAAGATTCTTTTCCCACTCCATGCCATTGATCCACTCAAAGCCCTCCGGCTTTTCGTCAAGCTGATACAATGCCGGATTTGCTTTGTAGAATGCATGAAGTGCCGCCATATAGTTTTTTAGCTGCAGATGTTCCTTGTCCTCAAGAAGCTCCCAGGACAGGGACTGTTTCTCATTCCACTCTTTTTCCTGTCCAAATTCCTGTCCCATAAACAGAAGCTTCTTTCCGGGATGCACCATCTGATAAGCGTACGCCAGACGAAGATTTGCCATTTTCTGCTCCGGTGTACCCGGCATTTTGGTATACATAGACCCTTTCAGGTGAACCACTTCATCGTGCGACAGACTCAGCATGAATTTCTCCGAGTATGCATATACCATAGAAAAAGTCAGCTGGTCGTGATGTGCCCCGCGGTATACCGGATCGTTTTTCATATATTCCGTAAAATCATTCATCCAGCCCATGTTCCACTTGTAGTCGAAGCCAAGTCCTTCATCGTCGAGTTCTCCCGTCACCTTCGGCCATGCGGTCGATTCCTCTGCGATAAGAAGCGCATCCGGGAACTCTTTTTTGAAGATGGAGTTCAGATGTTTTAAAAATTCGATTGCCTCAAGGTTCTCATTTCCGCCGTAGATATTTGCGACCCACTCCCCGTCCTGCTTGCCATAATCAAGATACAGCATCGATGCAACCGCATCCATACGGATTCCGTCGGCATGGTACTCTTTTGCCCAGAAAAGCGCATTGGCGATCAGGAAGTTCTTTACTTCCGGTCTGCCGTAATTGTAAATCAGCGTGCCCCAGTGTGGATGGGATCCCTGTCTCGGGTCAAAATGCTCGTACAGACACGTTCCATCAAACGCAGAAAGTCCGAAGGTATCGCGCGGGAAGTGTGCCGGTACCCAGTCGAGAATAACACCAATGTCGTTCTGGTGCATCGTATCCATAAAATAGCGGAAGTCATCCGGCGTTCCGTATCGTGCTGTCGGTGCGTAATAGCCCGTTACCTGATAACCCCAGGATTCATCGAGTGGATGCTCCATCACCGGCATCAGCTCAACATGGGTGTAGCCGAGCTCTTTCACATAAGAAGCCAGCATCGGAGCGATCTCACGGTAGTTATAAAATTCACGGCCATCGTCCGGTTTTTTCCAGGAGCCAAGATGCACTTCATAAACAGAAATCGGCGCTTTGTCGCCCTGTGTGACACCACGCTTCTTCATCCAGTTCTCATCCTGCCAGGCATATTTTCCAAGATCAACCACAACACTCGCATTGTTCGGACGCAGCTGTGCTGCATTCGCGTATGGATCCGATTTCAGATACGTCAGACCGCCCTTTGCCTTAATTTCATATTTATAGATGTCGCCCGCGCGAACACCGGGGATAAAGAGCTCGTAGATTCCGGACTCCAGAAGATTCATCTGATATGCTCTTCCGTCCCAGTTATTGAAATTTCCGACAACACTGACACGGATCGCATTCGGTGCCCAGACAGCGAAGTAAACGCCACTGATCCCATCAATTTTGACCGGGTGTGCACCCAGCTTCTCATAGATGGAATAGCAGATACCGTTTTCAAACTGTTTCTGTTCCTGCTCGGTGAACTGCATCGGATAGGCGTACGGATCGTAATGCTCCATCTGGTTTCCGTCGCCGTCCCAGTAGATCAGCGTATAGGACGGAATTTTCTTCCCTGGAAGCAGCACAGCGAAAAATCCCGCCTCATCCTCGCAAACCATCTCGGTCTGTTTTCCGTCGCGGATCGTATGTACGGCTGCACGGGTTGCGCCCGGGAAAAACGCCTGAATCAAAATACCATCCTCCGTTACGCGCGGTCCCAAGATGTCTCTTGGATGATTTTCCTCGGAATAGACCACGGCTTCTATTTCCGCCCAATCCATATAATCGTATAATTTTTCTTCCATTTTCAAAATTATAACCCCTCCTTTTTTATTTTACGTGCTCTCGCTGCTGCTTCCCCCATACAAAATCGCATAAAAAAGCACTCATTCATGCCAGAGCGTGTTTGAAAAAAGCTTTTCGTGAGCTGCGAGTCCCATTTTCAGCCCAAACGGTCTGCAGCAACCGGATAAGGTCAAAACAGATCGCGAAGTGGGGCTTGCAGATTGTGGAAATGATTTTTCAAATTCTGTTTTTATTCTACCATCCTAACTGCGATTGTACAATGCAAATCTGGTTTGTTTTTTATTCATTTCCTACGATTACGGCAAGATCTTCATCTGTCGTCTGCATCTCATCGTCCTCAAACCAGATACTGTAAATGTTCTGTGAAGTCAGTGTTTCCAGGGACTCCCTGGAAAGCGATTCGGCCTGATAATCAGAAAATGCTGCAAGCAGCGTATCGGCACAGCCATATTCACCGGAATAGGCAATCAGTTCGGATGCTGCTGTGTGGTCTTTTCCGTCTGCCGCGCTAAGATACGGCGTGCACATCGTTTTGTCCTGATACTGATAATAGCGGTACGTATCCGGGCTGCCCGCCTGGTAAGCGTGGAAAAACACGATGCTTTTCGGTCCTTCATACGTCATTGTTCCGTATGACTGGATTTCGTTCCCGGAAAGATGATACAGCGGATACCGGTACTCTTTTTCTCCCGTTTCATCGAGACAGCGCACGAAACCGTCCTTACTGGAAATAATGCCGAGCTGATAGCCCTCGCCGCGAATCGTATCCGCCAGATAATCAATCAAAAAAGCATTTTTCATCCAGAAAAAGTCGAGATATGCGGTATAGCCCATCTCTGCGGCATACGCCTGATACGCGTCTGACACATGCAGACAGACCTGGTTTTCCCCTGACAGCTCCAGTGAAATATCATCCGGGTTCTGTGTAAAGGCAGCAACTGCTGCCGTTTCTTCTGCTGCCGCATCGTTCCGGTTCGGATCAAACTGCGCTGCAGCCGCATCATCATTGCTGGCGCAGAGATTTTCCAGGGACGCATACAGCGGTCCCAGATAAATTTCCCGGCAATTGGCATCGGATACTTTTTTCAGTGCATCGTATAAAACCGGATCTACCGTCAGCACTTCATTTGGATGTTGGTTGATATCATACAGGTTTGTCACATCCTCAAAGCTCTCATCTATATTGAAAAGCCGGTAGCCTTTCACCGCCGCATCTGTGTAAAGCAGCGAAAGTGCCTTTGCCTCCCCGCCTGCGGAAACCCCGCTTGCGCCAACGTTATATTTCAAGGTAAAATCCTCACCGCAGTTCAAATCCGCGCCTGCCTTTACACTGATCTCACGCCAGCCGGAATCTCCGTGCAGAAAGTTCATAAAACCATACACCAGAAAACCGGATCCAATCGCCAGAAGCAGTACTACAAGCAGGATGCGCCGTCCGACATTTTTTTCGGAAAGCCAGACCTTCTGTACCGGCTTTGGCAGCCGTCTGTTCGGATCTTTTACTGTTCTTCCCATTCTGTTGCTCCTCTTTCCTTTTATTTTCTTTTTTGCTGTGATTTATTGTCCCAAAAAACACATCTCCCGTCAAGTAAAATCGGAACGGAATTCTTCTCACGCTTCTCTTTTGTGAACCGGCATAAGAAAGCGTTCTGCCCGGAAGGCTTTTTGATTTGCAGGAAAGTTCAACGAAGCTTCCTGTAAACTATGAGAAACACGCTCCGCGAGTTTCTCAAGTTATCGCGGCAGTCGCCAAGGTCTCGTGCAAGCACGGACTTTGGCTCGTTGCTCGCGTAAATCAAAAAAAGCGGCACCGGAACCTTTTTTCTGGTTCCGGGCCACTTTTTCTTTCCTGTCCACTATAGGGCAACTAAAATCAATGCAATGATAAAGATCAGGAGAATCACGGCAAGTACGGCAAATCCGTACAGCGCGCCCTGCTTGCATGCTTTGTAGTTGTGATAGTACTGTTTCTTTTTGTATACCATCGCTGCGATGATACCGATGATCGGGAAGAAGAATGACAGCACTTTGTACCAGACGCTTCCGGTATCGTGAACCGGAGTTTTCAGGAATTCATCTTCTGCCTTGGAAAGATGAACCTCGTGGTTCTCCTCTTTTACTTCCTCGCCAGGCTTTCGGATGGTGATCGGCTGCAGCGGCTCTCCCTTTTCACGGAGTGCCTTGTACTCTTCGATCTCTTTTTTATTTCCATATACAAAGTGGTTGTGTCCGATATCCACGAATTCCGGTTTGTCCACGGAATAATCATGGATGGACGGGTCGTAGGTGTACAGCACCTTATTCTTCTCGAGCTGCGGATCCGGAATCGGAATCGCAGAAATCAGAGAATGCGTGTATGGGTGCAGCGGGAAGTTAAACAGCTCCTCTGCGTCCGCAACCTCTACGATATTTCCTTTGTAGATAACACCGATACGGTCGGAAATGAACCGTACGATGGAAAGGTCATGGGCGATAAACAGATAAGTAACCTGTTTTTCTCTCTGGAATTTCTTCAGCAGATTGAGGACCTGGGCACGAATCGATACGTCCAGTGCGGAGATCGGCTCATCGGCTACAACCAGCTCCGGCTCCATAACCATGGCACGGGCCAGACCGATACGCTGGCGCTGTCCGCCGGAGAACTCATGTGGGTAACGGGTCAGGTGCTCCGGCAGAAGACCAACTTCGTTGATCATGTTCTCTACCTTTTTCACACGGTCTGCCTCGTTCTCGTACAGATGGAAGTTGTAAAGACCCTCGGATACGATGTAATCGACCGTCGCACGCTCATTTAACGATGCGGCAGGATCCTGGAATACCATCTGAATGTTTCGGATAACCTCCCGGTCCAGGGAATGCGGAATCTTGCCGGAAATTTTAACACCCTTGTACAGGATCTCTCCTGCGGAACACGGGTTGACACGAATGACCGCACGGCCGATCGTGGTCTTTCCGGAACCGGACTCGCCTACGAGGGAGAAGGTTTCTCCCTTGTAGATGTCAAAAGAAGCATTTTTTACCGCTTTGACTGCGTCATCGCCCTTGCCGAAAGTGATATCTACATTTTTTACCTGCAGTAAGATTTCTCTTCCATTTTCGTCAATCGGACCATGCTCCGGCAGATGCGAAACAGTGGTCTTGCTTTCCTGCTTTGTAGACACTTTCAAACTCTCCTATAAGTTGTATGCTTTTAATAATTTTTCGTGAATATTCTGAATTGCCTCCGGCTTCTCCGTCTTCGGTGCTCTCGGATCCAGCAGCCAGGTTTTGGCGTAATGGGTATCCGTTACTTTGAACATCGGCGGCTCTTCCAGTGTGTCGATTTTCAGACAGTACTGGTTACGCGGTGCGAACGGGTCTCCGATAATCTTGTTGTACAGAGACGGCGGGGTACCGGTAATCGAGAACAGCTTTGTATTCCGCTCCGCAAGCTGCGGCAGGGAAGAAAGCAGTGCCCAGGTGTACGGATGGCGCGGGTCGTAGAACAGCTCTTCTACATTCGCAAACTCGATGATCTGTCCTGCGTACAGAACGGCAACACGGTCAGCGATATTCGCTACGACACCAAGGTCGTGGGTAATAAACACGATGGTATAGTTGTACTCTTTCTGAAGGTCCTTGATCAGCTTCAGGATCTGCGCCTGAATCGTAACATCCAGCGCAGTTGTCGGCTCATCGCAGATGAGGATCTTCGGACGGCAGGAAAGTGCAATCGCGATAACGATACGCTGTCTCATACCGCCGGAATACTGGAACGGATAATCATCGAAACGCTGCTCTGCGTTCGGAATACCAACCTTTTCCATCAGCTCAAGCGCCTGTGCCCTTGCTTCCACTTCGCTGACATGCTGATGCTTCATGATAACAGACGTAATCTGTTTTCCGATTGTGATGATCGGGTTCAGGGAAGTCATCGGATCCTGGAATACGGTTGCAATTTTCTTACCGCGGATCTGACCCCAGTCATTCGGATCCTGGATTTTTGCCAGATTGATGATACAGGTTCCATGAAGCTGCTCCGGTGTCTCATCCAGATAGCGTACGCGGAAGGTAGCCTGGTCAAAAACGCCGTTTCGCTTCTGCTCATCGTTCAGATCCACACCGCGCTCCATTGCAGCTTTGAATGCCTCGTGCAGCTTTTTGATCATGCGGACTTTTTTGCGCAGTTTGTAACGTCCAACGGAAAGATAGATCTCTTTGGCAAGAATCTCATTTCTCTTTCTTGTCTCGTCCGTAATTTCTTTTGCTGTCAGGCCTTCGTACTCTTTTTTGTACTCTGCCATCTTTGCATCATATGCCTGATTGTAAGCCGTATCGTTCATGGCAGCCTGTTTGTGTGCCTTAATTTTTTCTTCTTTTGCTTTCTGCAGAGCCTTAATCTCTCCATCCAGTCTGGAAATCTCGGCAGATGTCTCTTTGATTTTCGCTTTTTCTTTGGAAGTATCGAGTGTCTGCTTATAGTTGAAAAGTTCGGTTCTCTTTACTACGAGTTCCTTGATTTCAGCATCTGCTTTCTCACGCTCTTCCTCGCTCAGCGTCATTTTTTCTTTTTTTTCCTGCTCCAGATCCTTCATTTTCAGGAATACTTCTGAACCATATTCCAGTTTGGAATACTCATTCAGTTTTTCCCAGGTGGATGCGATGGTCTTTTTCGCATAAGAGTTCAGCGGCACAACGGTATCGCTCAGCTCGGCATCATGAAAAACGATATCTCCCTGATCGATGAAACCGTTGCTGTCCAGCATGCCCGCAAACGCTTTTGTGAATACGGATTTACCGGCACCGGACTCTCCTACGATAGCAATGGACTCATTCTCGTAAATATCCAGCGTTACGCCCCGGATTGCCGTCAGGATACGGCCGCGGACACGGAATTTTACCTGTAAGTCCTTAATCGATAATAATACTTTTTTATCTTCCATGCGGCTTTCCTTCCTACATATGTGTTCTCGGGTCGGACGCATCTCCAAGGTTCTGTCCAACTACATATAATACTACGGTGATGATTGAAGCGACAACAACCGGGCTCCAGAACTCGAATCCCCATCCCGGTGTCAGCATGGCACCCTCAGCCTCATAGATCAGTCTTCCCAGAGACATGTCAGAAAGACCCATACCGATGTAAGCCAGGAACACCTCGTAAGAGATGTAGGACGGAATCTCAGTTGCCGCCAGAGTAACAATGACAGATGTCATAAACGGAAGAATATTCTTCATCGCAATGCGGAAAATCGAGGTTCCGAGACATTTTGATGCCAGATTATACTCTCTGTCACGGATGATAACGACCTGTGTACGGATAAAGTACGCGATGGCAAGCCATCCGGTAACGGTCAGTGCAAATACCATGGTCCAGAAGCTCGGAGAAAAGATAAGCACCAGGACGGAGATCAGAAGTACATACGGAATATTCCCGATGATGTTGTAAACCTCCATCATGAAGACATCAACCTTCTTCGAAAATCCCCAGACAGATCCGACAATCACACCAATCGAAAGGTTGATGAGCGCACAGATAAATGCCAGGGAAACTGAAATTCTGGAACCAAACCAGACAGCATCAAAGGTCGACTGTCCGGAAGCACCGGATCCTAAAATCCAGTGAATATTGAATCCAAGCTGCTGCAATGCTTTGCCTGGAGACAGATGTTTTGTCGCGCCGTTCATCAGATTGGCGAAACGGTCGTACTCCACAAAGAGCGGATACACATACGTCATCAGCAGAATCACACCCAGGAGGCAAAGTACGGCAATATTGATTTTTTTCTTAAAAAATACGCGGAACACGGAATGCCAGTAGGAATATCTCGGAGCCGTAATTTTCTCAGACTCCAGAGAGCTGTTATCTACAGGAGAAAACAGTTCTTCCTCAGACAGACCGAATTTATCTAAATCATAATTCATAAGTCCCTACCTGTCTTTCGTTGAGAATGAGATTCGAGGATCCACCATGGACATCAAAACGTCGCCCAGGATGATGGAAATCACGGAGAGCACTGCGTAGAACAGTGTAACACCTACGATAACACCATTGTCGTATTTGCTGATTGCTTCCGTCAGCAGATTACCGGCACCAGGTACTACGTACACACGCTCGGTGATGATGGCGCCGGTCAGTGCGAACAGTACGCTCGCCGGAACACCCTGCACGATCGGAATCGCTGCGTTCTTCAAAATGTGTTTCGTAAAGATTTCTCCCTCTGTCAGTCCACCGGATCTTGCGAATTTTACGTAATCGGAGTTCATCTGGTCGATCATGTATCGACGCAGCCATTTCATCAGGTTTGCCACCTGCGGCAGTGCCAGAGAAACGATCGGCAGAATATACATCAGCTTGCTCTTCGAATCCATGTCAAAGGTGGTTGGCAGACCCATTTTTCCTCCGATTGCCTTAAACAGGAAGATATAGGCCAGTGAAGGTACTGCTATAATGAATACAATATAGATGGTTCCAAGCTGGTCAACCAGTTTGTCTTTCTTTCTCGCCATCAGAATGCCAAGCGGCACTGCGATGAGATAGGAAAGAATCACGGCAATGATACCGATCACAAAGGAATAGCCGATTTTTGATTTACCACTCTTAACTGTATCCACGTTGGTATAGTCATCTGTGAACCGATCGGAATGAACAGCGCTTGCATCCTGAGATTCGCTCATATACGTTGCGCTGTGCAGATCGTCTGCACTGTATTCCACCAGACCGCTTGGGTAGGTAATCTCCGATTTTACGTAGGATCCCTGCGCGCGGGTCATGGTCAGTGCTACATCCACACCCTCATTTACGGAATAGGACTTTCCTAAATTTATGGTGATTATATTCTGATGGAAATATGGGAATTTTGAGTCAAAGTACATCAGGTACTTGTGTGTTGTGCCATTTCCCATGATGGCCGGTGAAAATTTCTTTCCCCCATATACCGGATCGTGTAAGGTAAATGTAATCCCCCTCTTACCTTCTACCTTTGCAGCATCGTGAATGCTGTCGATGTCAATCAAACCGGAAAAATATTTTCCGAGACGTGTTGCAAGCGGAATATCCCTGTATGCAAACAGCTGCTGCTGTCCGCCGTTGGCATATTTTTTCTTACCCATCATGATCGCATCGTATCTTCTTACGGTGTAACCTTTTGCTTTATAATAAGCTGTAAATTCCTTTACATATTCAGATACCAGTTCTGAATCCTGGTCTTTCGTTCTTCCGAATGCTACTGCTTTGGATCTCGTATCCTCGTCAATTTCGCCTTTTGCTTTGAGAGCGTTCAAATAATCTGCATAGGTTACATAATCAAGATATCCGTATGTCTCCCACTTCTGATATTTGTACACCTTTTTCTGGTTATTGCTCTGATGGGAATAGGTGGTATCCTGTGCGAAAATCAGATTTCGGTCCATCAGAGAATAGATCATAGTCATAACGCATCCAACGACGATTACTACGGAAACAAGGCCATGCAACAAACGCTTAAAAAGATATTTTGTCATATTCTCTCATTCCTTAACACAATATGACAGGGGAATGGCTTTTTTTGTCCCCATCCCCCTGCCGGTTTATTCATTGGCTTTCAACTGTTCTGGTCTTTCCAATTTTACCTTTTCCAAAATTAGAAGATACCGAAACATTTGGTCATGTATCCTTCGTAGTCCGGAAGCATGGTATCCAGATAAGAGCACGGATCACCAAAGTCCGGACCCCATCCGGAGACATCATATACGTCGTAGTTTTGTTCATAACCATAGTTTACATAGTATCCTGCATAGTACCATCCATCCAGGTCTACGGCATCAACCAGATTGATCACAACTTTTCCGCCAAGGGCAGCCTCTACTGATTTCTTGTAGGAGTTTGCTTTGTTGGTGTAAACTTCTACTGCAGACGGATATGGATACTCAATCTGGATCGGGTTGCTCTCATCGATGGTGATACCGTCTTCTGCGAGCTCCTCGATTGCGGTATTCAGTTCTTCTACTGCGTTTTCCGGATTGTACCATCCATCAAAACCATCGCTGGTCTTGTTTTCGGCATCCCATACTTTGATCTTCACGCCGTCGGCGTCGATCTGTTTCTGTACGATTTCACCATAGTAGGTGCCTGCCGGGAAGGTTGTGTCGGTTCCGTTGATCTGAATGGTAGTGTCTTTTGACAGGCTTACGAAATATCCCGGGGTAAAGGTATTTCTAAGGGAAGTATACTTCAGATCCTCGCCAACCTGCTGTGCATTGTAAGCGCCACGATCTGCTGCAAAGCTGATCGCTCTTCTGAAGTGAACGTTCTGCAGTGCTTTGTTTGTTCTCTGGATTTCTTCGTCAGACTTTGTACTCTTTGCTGTTGTTCCGTCGTTGGCATTTGCAGTCGCAGTACGGTTGATATTGTAGAATCCCATGAAGGAAGTAGCGTTGGTATCTGAAACTACTGCGTACTGGTCGTACAGACCTTCGGATTTTGCTGTCTCCATAGTGGAGGTGTTCAGGTTTACATAGTCAACGGTACCTGCTTTTGCATCTGTGTACATTTTGGTAACATCAGACTGGTCATTGAACAGCCAGGTCAGGGTTTTAATGTTTACGTTGTCTTTGTTCCAGTAAGAATCGCTCAGTTTAAATACGATGGTATTTTTCGCTGTAGCGTTGGTTACCAGGTACGGTCCGCAGTATGCGATGGAGTTGGAATCTTTTCCGTACTGATAATCTGCTGCGGAAGAATCGTACTCAGCACCGAATTTACCACCCTGGGACTGATAGTAGCTTCTGCTCATCGGCATGAAGATGGTGTAGCCCAGCATGGTCATGAAGTAGCTGCATGGCTCTTCCAGTGTGTACTCTACGGTATAGTCATCAACAGCTTTTACACCAACCTCGTCGAAATCGGTAACTTCACCGCTGATGTACTGGGATACGTTTTTGATCACGCCCTGTACCAGGTATTCCAGACCGCCCTGTGCATCACACATGTGCTGCATTCCGGCCACGAAGTCATCTGCTTTTACAGTATCCACTTCACGTCCCTGGGAATCGGTCCATTTTACATCTTTACGAAGGTGGAAGGTATAGGTCAGTCCGTCATCGGATACTTCATAGGATTCTGCCAGTGCCGGCTGCAGAGTTCCCTCTACATCGTACTCCATCAGTCCGTCATAGGTATTGATGATCGCATCGGTATCTGCCGCACGGGAAGTTGCAAGTCCGTCCCATGTTACCGGATCGCTCGCATACGGCATGGAGAAGCTGTCTTTTAAGGTGTAACCTTTTCCTGCCAGATATTCTTTTACCCAGCTCTCATAGGTTCCTGTTCCTTTAAGCTCATCCCATTTTGCTCTCATTTCGTTGTAATCTTCTGCCTTGATAAAGTCAGTTGTTACAACATACTGATGATAACGGTCGTTATCGCTTCCCCAAAGTGTATAGTCCTTGGTGCGCGGAGCCATTCTGTACATCGCGTACATACCACCTCTTGAGGTGAGCGGGTACATCATGGCGGACTCCATCAGTTTTCCCTCGGCAACTGCCATCAGGGCATATCTCTCATCCACCGTTTCTGCTTCCTTTGCAGTAGCAAGTGCATCGTTGAAATCTCCCAGTGCCTCATTGTAGAGCTCTGTGCTGGTCTCGTCGTATCCTTCCGGCATTTCGGATTCCTCTGCCTCGGCTTCGCTCTCACTGCTTGCAGATGCGCTTGCATCACTTTCGGAAGATGCGCTGCTGCTTACGCTTACACTCTCATCTGCCGGATCAGAACTTCCGCTGCCGGAATTTCCACAGGCAACCAGGCTTGCAGTCATACTCATAACAAGTAATGCGCTTACAATTTTTCTTTTCATAATTTCTTCCTAACTCCTTTCATGGATTCGCGTTGTTTTGCATCATCCGGACATTTACCGGAACGGCTTCGCCATTCCACCGTTTTTCATTTTGGCACTTTACCACATTAAAACGAATAGTACAAAAAGGAGATGCGTCCAACAAGATTTGTTTTCTTCATCCCTCATGCCCGTACATTTGTCCGTTTGTCCAAAAACAACTGGGTTCATTATAACCAGAACTCGCTCCATTTGTCAATATCCGATGCAGGGGAAAAGTGTATAAACTGCATTTAAAGTAATCAAAATCCTCTATTTTTCTCTTTTTGGGTATTGTTCTGATGCCGTTTTTCTATTTTCCTGTATTCTTCGGTTTTATAATGAAAAAAAGATTACACAAATAATTGTTTCTTTCCATTTGCGTTCTGCAGCACTGTCTTTTTGTATTTGTTTCAGATTTTGCTCCGGGAAAGAATCCTGCTGGACGAAAAAACAGACTTCTGAAAATCACATTTCTTCTTATCTAAAAGCGTCATACTGTTTTTTACTTTCGTTTTTTACTTTCGTTTCCTTCTTTTACAAAGCAAAGCCTTCCATGAAGACCGCTCACACCGAAATCACTTTCTTGTTACTGTTCACTCCGTTCTCAGTAACACGCTTCGCGATGCACAGAATTTATGCTAACCGCATAAATTCGCGCTGTATGTCTCGGGATTTTGGCATATTCATGCCAAAACGCCTCGCGGGATAGTAGCGTGTGAACAGTAACACTTTCTTACTTTTTGTCTTCGACAGTCTCCGGACTATTGACATCAAAAAAAAATCCTGCTAATATTAATTTTAATAAGGAACCAGTGCAGTACACGGAAAACAGGCACCGCACGCGGCGTCTCTGATATCCTTGTCGGATACAGCAGACGCTTTTTTGCTTTTTTGCTTTCTTGTGTATCATCACTTCTGCATCCGTATCCGCACGAAAAGAAAAAAGGAGACTTCTTTTATGTATCTTTATAATTCTGCAACCCATAAAAAAGCTGAATTCCTGACACACACACCGGGCCGTGTAGAAATGTACACCTGCGGACCTACCGTTTATCATTTTGCGCACATCGGAAACCTGCGCAGTTATATTATGGAGGATGTCCTGGAAAAGGCACTCCGCTATGAAGGCTACGACGTCAACCGTGTCATGAACATCACCGATGTCGGCCATTTAAGCTCCGATGCGGACACCGGCGAGGACAAGATGGTCAAAGGTGCAAAGCGCGAGCACAAAACAGTCATGGAAATCGCACAGTATTACACCGATGCATTCTTTGCGGATTGCAAAAAGCTGAACATCAAGCGCCCGGATGTCGTACAGCCGGCAACGGGATGCATTGACGAATATATCAAAATCATTGAAAAACTGATGGACACCGGCTACGCTTACTTTGCCGGCGGAAATGTTTACTTTGACACCAGCCGTCTCGACCACTACTATGTATTCAACGACCACGATGAGGATGATCTTGCCGTTGGTGTCCGCGAGGGCGTAGAGGAAGATACCAACAAACGCAACAAAAACGATTTCGTTCTCTGGTTTACCAAATCAAAATTCGAGAACCAGGCGCTCAAATGGGATTCTCCATGGGGCGTCGGTTATCCGGGATGGCACATCGAGTGCTCCGGTATCTCCATGAAATACAATGGCGAATACCTTGACCTGCACTGCGGCGGCGTAGACAATGCATTCCCGCACCACACCAACGAGATTGCGCAGTCCGAAAGCTACCTTGGCCACGCCTGGTGCCCGCAGTGGTTCCATGTGCATCACCTGAATACATCGACTGGAAAGATGTCGAAATCGAAAGGTGAGTTTTTAACCGTTTCTCTTCTTGAGGAAAAAGGTTATGATCCTCTCGTCTACCGTTTCTTCTGCCTCCAGTCCCATTACCGTAAGGCGCTTGTCTTCACCTGGGAAAACCTGGACAACGCCAAAATTGCCTACGACAAGCTGATCGCCCGCATCGCCGCTTTAGACCCGAAAGACGGACCGGCCGAGGAAGCTTCTATGACTGCTTTAAAAGAGAAATTCCAGAAAGCGCTCGATGCCGACCTCAACACCTCGCTTGCCATCACAACGCTGTACGATGTGTTAAAAGCAGACATGCATGATGTTGCAAAGCTGGCGCTTCTCGACAGTTTCGATCAGGTACTCGGTCTTTCCCTTCTCGCTCATGCAGATGCGAAGAGAAAGGAGGCTGCAAAGACAACTTCTGCTTCCACCGCGTCCGGCTATCAGATTACCGGTGAAGGAGATCCGGAAATTGATGCGCTCGTTCTGAAACGATATGAGGCAAAAAAAGCCAAAAACTTTGCAGAAGCAGATAAAATCCGCGATGACCTGAAAGCCCAGGGCATTGAAGTTGCTGATGTACGCGGCGGAGCCGTCTGGAAACGGATCTGATCTGCACGAAAGAGGAACTCTGATTTTCTTCTTCATTTCCTACGAAGGAAACAGGGAATTTCATGTGCTGAAAGCAACAACCGACCAGTATATTACCTGTGAAAACGCGGCTGCACTTTCTATTAAACTTCTTCCAAAGAGAACTGCTCTGATGCGGCAGTTCTCTTTTTTATGCTTTTTCACCTGCTGCTTGCGGCTTCCTTCGGATGCATGGCATCGAAAAAAAGACGGCATCCATTTTCCGGATACCGCCTTTTTTGTTTCTTTCGGATGGCTGTTTCTTTATTTAATAATACGAACCCTTAATACGCCGTCTACTGCTTCCAGCGCTTTTACGATCTCTTCTGTTGCTTCGCTTTCCAGATCCATCATTGTGTAAGCGTAATCGCCTTTACCTTTGTTTGTCATGTCGCTGATGTTGACACCGGCGTTACCCATAACGGTGGTAAATGCACCCAGCATACCAGGAATATTCTTATGGCAGATGGTCACACGGCCTGCTCCTGTGCATACACCCATATCACAGTTCGGGAAGTTGACGGAGTTTTTGATGTTTCCGTTCTCCAGGAAATCACGGATTTCTTTAACCGCCATGACAGCACAGTTATCTTCGGATTCTTTGGTCGATGCTCCAAGATGCGGAGTAACGATGGTTCCCTCTGCGCCGACTACCTTCGGGTTTGCAAAGTCAGTCACATATTTTTTCATTTTTCCGGCCTTTAATGCTTCCAGAACAGCATCCTCATCAACCAGGAGGTCTCTTGCATAGTTCAGAAGAACCACGCCGTCTTTCATCTCATCGATCGCTGCCTTGTTAATCATACCTTTTGTGCTGTCCATCAGCGGAACATGGATGGTGATATAATCGCAGGTACGGTAGATATCTTCTACATTCTGGATGTGATGGATGTCACGGGACAGATTCCATGCCGCATCGACAGAAATGTACGGATCGTATCCGTATACTTCCATGCCAAGATGGGTTGCTGCATTTGCTACAAGCTGACCGATCGCGCCAAGTCCGATGATACCGAGCTTCTTTCCGCTGATCTCACAGCCGGCAAATTTCTTTTTCTGTTTTTCTGCTGTCTTTGCAATGTCGCCGTCTTCTTTGTCGCTCTTCACCCACTCAATACCGCCTGCGATATCGCGGGATGCAAGCAGCATGCCGGCAAGCACCAGCTCTTTGACGCCATTTGCATTGGCTCCCGGTGTGTTGAATACAACGATACCCTGCTCTGCGCAGTCGGCAAGCGGAATGTTGTTGACACCGGCTCCTGCTCTTGCTACGGCAAGAAGACTTTTCGGCAGCTCCATACCGTGCATGGCTGCACTTCTGACGAGAACCGCATCGGCTCCCTCCAGGCTTTCACTCTGCTGATAGTTTTCATTAAAATTTACAAGGCCTACGCCTGCAATCGGATTTAAGCAATGATACTGAAACATTAGAGATTTTCCTCCTCGAACTTTTTCATGAAGGCTACGAGTGCTTCTACACCTTCTTTCGGCATTGCATTGTAGATACTTGCACGCATACCGCCGACGGTACGGTGACCTTTCAGGTTCTCAAGTCCGGCTTCTTTGGACTCTTTGACGAATTTGGCATCCAGATCTGCATTTCCGGTGATAAACGGAACGTTCATTAGAGAACGGTCTTCCGGTACAACGGTTCCTTTGAAGAGCTTGCTCTGATCCAGGAAATCATACAGCAGTTTTGCTTTTTCTTCGTTGCGCTGTTTCATGACTTCCAGTCCGCCCATTTTCTTCAGCCATTTGAACACTTTGCCGCACATGTAGATGCAGTAGCAGTTCGGCGTGTTATACAGAGAGCCTGCGTCTGCATGCGTTTTGAATTTCATCATGGTCGGTGTTCCCGGCAGGACATTGTCGGTAATCAGATCGTCACGGACAATGGAGATGACCATTCCGGCAGGTCCGATGTTTTTCTGGACACCGCCGTAGATGATGCCGTAATCGGAGACATTAACAGGTTCGGAGAGGAAACAGGAGGAGACATCTGCCACCAGGGTTTTGCCCTTGGTATTCGGCAGTTTTTTGTATTTGGTTCCGTAAATGGTGTTGTTTTCACAGATATAAACATAATCGGCATCCGGGCTGATCGGAAGATCGCTGCAGTCCGGGATGTAGGAAAATGTTTTATCCTCAGAGGAGGCAATTTTGTTTGCCTTTCCGTATTTCTGTGCTTCTGCGTATGCTTTCTTTGCCCACTGGCCCGTTACGATGTAATCAGCGACACCGTTTTTCATCAGGTTCATCGGAATCATGGAAAACTGCAGGGAGGCACCGCCCTGAAGAAACAGAACTTTGTAATTTGACGGGATTCCCATCAGGTCACGAAGATCTGCTTCTGCCTCATCGATGATGTTCTGGAATACTTTGGAACGGTGGCTCATCTCCATGACGGACATGCCGCATCCACGGTAATCCAGCATTTCCTCCTGGGCTTCTTTCAACACTTCCTCTGGCAGAACCGCCGGTCCTGCGGAAAAATTATAGACTCTGCTCATTTTTTTGTCCTCCTGTTTCTCTTACTGCTTTATATTACTTGGAAACCACCGTTTCTATACCGGTGGTTTCCATTGTAATCTTATGTATTTCCTTTACATCTTTTCTTACAAGTCTGCAATTCATATGGTAATACGGTATTGCTTTACCACGTTGAAACTATGATACCCCTTTGTCAGAAATCTGTCAATCCTTTTCTTGCTCCTTTTTTGCCAGATCCTCCGCATCGAAAACATCCTCGATCGGTGCTCCGGCCGGAACCATCGGGAATACCTTCTCATCACAGTCAATCCACACATCGATCAGCGCCGGTTTTCCGCTCTCGATTGCTGCACGGATCGCCGGACCCATCTCCTCTTTTTTTGTCACACGGATTCCCTTTACACCGAGCGCCTCGGCAACCTTCACAAAGTCTGCCTGATCCTGCAGAACCGTGTTGGAATACCGCTTTCCGTAGAACAGAGTCTGCCACTGGCGCACCATACCGAGCACGTGGTTATTGACAACAACCTCAATGACCGGAATGTTATGTCTGGAAAGGGTTGCCAGCTCGTTCATGTTCATACGGAAGCAGCCGTCTCCTGCGATGTTGATGACAACCTTGTCCGGGCGTCCCATTTTTGCGCCCATGGCTGCTCCAAGACCGAATCCCATCGTTCCAAGACCGCCGGAGGTCAGAAGCGTTCTCGGGCTCGTATAACGGTAATACTGCGCCGCCCACATCTGATGCTGTCCGACATCGGTCGTGATGACAGCCTGGCCGTCGGTTGCCTTATAGATCTCCTCGATCACAAACGGTCCGGTAAGGCCTTCTTCATGCTTTAACGGGAATTTTTCTTTCATTGCCTCGATTTCGGCAATCCACTCGTCATGATGCATCGGCTCCAGCTTCGCATTCAGGCGTTTTAAGACTTCTTTGACGTCTCCGATGATGCTCGACTCGACAACAACATTCTTGTTGATTTCTGCCGCATCTACATCGATCTGAACGATTTTCGCGTTGTTTGCAAATTTTGCGGCGTTTCCGGTGACACGATCGGAAAATCTTGCACCGAGCACGATCAGCAGGTCGCACTTCGTCACGCCATAGTTCGATGTTTTTGTTCCGTGCATACCGAGCATACCGGTGTACAGCTGATCAGTTCCCGGGAAAGCGCCTTTTCCCATCAGGGTATCGCAGACCGGCGCCTGTATATGGTGTGCCAGTTCGCGCACTTCCTCGGACGCGCCGGAGATGATACTGCCGCCGCCCACGAAAATATACGGTTTTTTCGACTCCCGAATCAGAGATACAACGTGATCCAGTCCTTCTTCTGTGATTTTTTCGATAGACGGTGCGATTGCTTCCGGTGTCTTTGGCTCATATTCATACGTTGCCGCCGTGACATCTTTCGTGATATCCACCAGAACCGGGCCCGGTCTTCCGCTCTTTGCAATCGAAAACGCACGGCGCAGCGTGTCTGCGAGAACCGTGATATCTTTTACGATCACGCTGTATTTTGTGATCGGCATCGCAACGCCTGCAATGTCAATCTCCTGAAAGCTGTCTTTTCCAAGCAGTGCCTTTCCTACGTTGCAGGTGATGGCTACCATCGGGGTGGAATCCATGTAGGCAGTTGCAATTCCAGTGACAAGATTTGTCGCACCAGGGCCGCTTGTTGCCATACATACGCCTGTTTTTCCGGTCGCACGCGCATACCCGTCTGCCGCATGGGCAGCACCCTGCTCGTGGGAGGTCAGGATGTGGTGGATTTCCGGATGACGGTAAAGCTCATCATAGATATTCAAAATCGTTCCCCCCGGATAGCCGAACACGGTGTCCACGCCCTGCTCCTTCAGGCACTCAATAACAATCTGTGATCCAGTTAATTCCATGTCTGTATGATTCCTTCCTTATCTTTTGGCTTTGTGTATGAAATCAGCCATCCGATGAAAATGCACGTTCGGACGGCTGATATGATTTTTTTCTATTAGAACTCCAGAATGGCTCCCTTATTTGCGCTGGAAACCATCTTTGCGTAGCGTTTCAGATAGCCTGTGGTTACTTTCGGCTCTCTCGGAGTCCATGCAGCTTTTCTGCGTGCCAGCTCTTCATCCGATACGGCAAGCTCCAGCTTGTGCTCTGGAATATTGATGCGGATCAGGTCGCCTTCCTCAACGAGCGCGATCGGACCGCCTTCTGCTGCCTCAGGGCTGACATGACCGATGGATGCACCGCGGGATGCGCCGGAGAAACGGCCGTCTGTAATCAGAGCTACGGAAGAGCCAAGTCCCATACCTGCAATCGCAGAGGTCGGATTCAGCATCTCACGCATACCAGGGCCTCCCTTTGGTCCCTCATAACGGATGACAACAACGTCGCCTGCCACAATCTTGCCGCCGCGGATTGCCTCGATGGCATCCTCCTCACAGTCGAAGACTCTGGCCGGTCCTTCGTGAACCTGCATCTCCGGTACAACGGCAGAACGTTTGACGACTGCGGTATCCGGTGCCAGGTTTCCTTTCAGGACAGCAATACCGCCGGTCTTGCTGTATGGATTTTCTACCGGACGGATGATCTCCGGGTTTTTGTTGACACAGCCTTTGATATTCTCGCCAACGGTCTTTCCGGTTGCGGTCATGCACTCGGTGTGCAGAAGTCCCAGTTTATTCAGCTCGTTCATAACGGCATAAACACCGCCGGCCTCGTTCAGCTCCTCAATGTAGTGGTATCCTGCCGGAGCCAGATGGCAGAGGTTCGGGGTCTTCTCACTGATGGCATTTGCCATCTCCGGATTCAGCTCTACGCCTGCCTCATGCGCGATGGCCGGCAGATGCAGCATACTGTTGGTGGAACATCCAAGTGCCATATCGACGGTCAACGCATTTAAGAATGCTTCTTTTGTCATAATGTCTCTTGGACGGATATTCTGTTTTAACAGCTCCATAACCTGCATACCGGCTCTCTTGGCCAGGCGCAGACGCTCGGAATATACGGCCGGAATCGTTCCGTTTCCTTTCAAGCCCATGCCGAGAACCTCGGTCAGACAGTTCATGCTGTTTGCCGTGTACATACCGGAGCAGGAACCGCAGGTCGGGCATGCATTGCACTCAAAATCATAAACATCTTCCTCTGTCATAGTTCCGGCTGCGTAGGATCCAACCGCCTCGAACATGCTGGAAAGACTTCTCTTCTCACCTTTTACATGGCCGGCAAGCATCGGACCGCCGCTGACAAATACGGTCGGAACATTGACTCTTGCTGCTGCCATCAGAAGGCCAGGTACGTTCTTATCACAGTTCGGGATACATACCAGTGCATCAAACTGGTGAGCCATTGCCATACACTCGGTGGAATCGGCGATCAGGTCACGGGTAACGAGGGAATATTTCATTCCGATGTGGCCCATGGCAATACCGTCACAGACTGCAATGGCCGGGAACACGATCGGTGTTCCGCCTGCCATGGCAACGCCCATTTTTACAGCTTCTGTAATTTTATCCAGGTTCATATGACCCGGTACGATCTCATTGTAGGAGCTTACAATTCCTACGAGCGGTTTTTTCATTTCTTCTTCGGTCAGACCCAGCGCACGCATCAGAGAACGCTGTGGCGCCTGTGCGATTCCTTTTTTTACAGCATCACTTCTCATGATTTTTTCCTCTTTTCTTATCTTACAGTTTTATGCCAGTGCTTTTACCAGCAGATCTCCCATTTCGGATGTAGATACCTGGGTACATCCCTCAGACATAATGTCTACGGTGCGGTATCCGTCTTTTAAAATTTTCTGTACAGCATTTTCGACTGCCTCTGCCTCCTGATCGAGATCCAGGGAATAGCGGAGCATCATGGCTGCGGACAGAACCGTTGCAATCGGGTTTGCGATGTTCTTTCCTGCGATGTCCGGTGCAGAGCCGTGGCTTGGCTCGTACAGACCAAATTTTGTCTCGTTCAGGCTGGCGGAAGAAAGCATTCCGATCGAGCCTGCTACCATACTTGCCTCATCGGAAAGAATATCTCCGAACATGTTCTCGGTCAGAACGACGTCAAACTGGCACGGATTGTGGACGATCTGCATCGCACAGTTGTCGACCAGCATATGCTCTAAGGTAACTTCCGGGTAATCTTTTGCAACATCCTCTACCACGGATCTCCACAGACGGGAGGAATCGAGAACGTTTGCTTTATCTACACTCGTTACTTTTTTCTTTCTCTTCATGGCGATGTCGAATGCACGGATTGCAATGCGGCGGATTTCGGTCTCGCTGTAGGTCAGCGTATCGGTTGCTTTCCGGATGCCGTTTTCTTCTACAGTGCTGCGCTCTCCAAAGTACAGGCCGCCGGTCAGCTCACGCATAATCAGCATGTCGAAGCCCTCGCCGATGATCTCTTCTTTTAACGGGCAGGCATCTTTCAATTCCTGATACAGGTAAGCCGGACGCAGGTTTGCAAACAGACCTAACGATTTCCGGATTTTTAAGAGTCCTGCCTCCGGGCGCTTGTCCGGGCTTAATTTGTACCATGGGGATGTTTTTGCATCTCCCCCGATGGAGCCCATCAGGACAGCGTCGCATTTCTTTGCTTCTTCTATGGTTTCATCTGTCAGCGGCACGCCGTGCACATCAATGGAGGCTCCGCCCAGCAGAAGGTTGGTATATTCAAACTTATGTCCATATTTCTCGCAGACAGCGTCCAGAACTTTTTTTGCTTCCTTTACAATTTCCGGTCCGATTCCGTCACCGTGAATTAATCCAATACGGTATTCCATATCTTTCTCCCTCTTTTCTTCCGGCTGAAAAACCGTTCTATTTTCTCTGCGTCTATAGCATTTCTAAATTATACGCCATTTTTCCGGTAATTTCAACACGAAATTTCTTTGCATCGGACGAAACGCAATAATCTTTTTGCTTTTTTGCCATTTAAAAGAAAAATACGCGGCATTTTTCCCCGTTTTCGCCGTGTTCCGCCGAAGAAGTTTCGGGGGCGAAAAAAACGCAGGCATTCGTTCTTTTTGAATACCTGCGTTTTTCCTGGCTTTTCGCCGTGTGAAATTATTTTTTCTTTTCTGTTTTCTCTTCAACGACTGCTGTCTCCGGTTTTTCAACCTCTGTGATGGCTGTTTTGCGCATCGGGATACGGCAGTTTTTGTTGTTTCCGAACTCTACGATGACATCGTCGTCTGTGATATCGATGACTACGCCGTAGAAACCGCTTGTTGTGATGACTGCATCGCCGACTGCGAGGTCATTCAGCATTGCCTGCAGTTTTTTCTGCTCTTTCTTCTGCGGGCGGATCATTAAGAAATACATCATACCGAACATGATGACCAGCCACATAATTAACATACCAGTGCTCATCACACCGCTGTTTGCTGCTGTTGTTGTTGCTAAAAACATTTTCTTTCCTCCTGTTATTCGAGAGTACATCCCGTTCTTTAGACACACCTATCATAATACACAATCCGGAACCGATGGGCAAGTCTTTTTCGGATATTTTCCAAAGATTTCATACTTTCCCGATTACTTTTTGTCGTATTCCTCAAATCCTGCGAGTTTTGCCCGTTTGTAGGAAGCAAAATTGCCCTCGTCCAGCGCGGTCCGGATTTCTGTCATCATATTGTTGTAGAAATACAGGTTGTGCAGAACACAGAGCCGCATGCCGAGCATCTCTTTTGCTTTCAGCAGATGACGGATGTAGGCTCTGCTGTAGTGACGGCACGCCGGGCACTGGCAGCCTTCCTCGATCGGACGCGAATCCAATTCGTATTTCTGGTTGAACAAATTCATTTTTCCATGATTTGTATAAACGTGACCGTGACGTCCGTTCCGGCTCGGATATACACAGTCGAAGAAATCAACGCCGCGCTCTACACCCTCGAGAATATTGGCCGGTGTTCCGACACCCATCAGATATGTCGGTTTTTCTTTTGGCAGATGCGGAACCACTTCATCGAGAATATGATACATCTCCTCGTGTGTCTCTCCTACCGCAAGACCGCCGACGGCATATCCGTCAAGATCCATCTCGGAAATCCGTTTTGCATGATCGATACGGATATCTTCATAGATTGCTCCCTGATTGATACCAAACAGCAGCTGGTGCTTGTTGATGGTATCCTCTCTCTGGTTCAGTTCCTGCATTTTATCCTTACATCGCTGCAGCCATCTTGCCGTACGGTCCACGGAATTCTGCACATAACGGCGGTCTGCCACACTCGATGGGCACTCGTCGAAGGCCATCGCAATCGTGGATGCCAGATTGGACTGGATCTGCATACTCTCCTCCGGTCCCATGAAGATCTTTCTTCCGTCTACGTGGGAGTGGAAATAAACACCCTCCTCCTTGATTTTCCGAAGGCCTGCAAGAGAGAATACCTGGAATCCGCCGGAGTCGGTCAGGATCGGTTTATCCCAGACCATAAACTTGTGGAGTCCGCCCATCTTCTTTACAACCTCGTCGCCCGGACGCACGTGGAGGTGGTACGTGTTGGAGAGCTCTACCTGCGTGCCGATCTGCTGGAGATCCTCAGTGGAAACGGCTCCCTTGATCGCTGCCGCGGTTCCGACATTCATGAATACCGGTGTCTCAATATTGCCGTGCACGGTTTCCATGTGGGCGCGCTTCGCTCTTCCTTCCATTTTCAGAATTTTATACATAACGCTTTTCATCCTTTCTCATGATCCCTGCCGCCTGTTTTTCATGCAGGGCATACTATTTTTAGTATACAGGCAAAACCCGTTTTTGACAATGCCTGAATTTTATTTTTCTGCCTTTTTTCCCTCCTGGTTTCTCCATTTTTCACAAGGACTTTATACTTTTTTCGTAAGACATCGCCCTTTTTCCAATTGTATTTCCTTATTTTTTGTCGTATAATGTGTTGAGATTGTTTCTTATTATAAAAGGAGTTTGATTCATGACTGATAAAAAATATACTCTCGGAATCGACATCGGTTCCACCACTGTTAAAATTGCGATTCTCGACGAAGAGAACCAGCTTCTCTTTGCCGATTACGAGCGCCATTTTGCAAACATTCAGGAAACCCTTGCCCACCTGCTCGGGGAAGCACACGAAAAGCTGGGCGAACTGACCCTGCAGCCGGTCATCACCGGTTCCGGCGGACTTGCGCTTGCCAACCACCTCGGCATCCCGTTCACGCAGGAAGTTATCGCGGTTTCCACTTCGTTAAAAGCACTCGCTCCGCAGACCGACGTTGCCATCGAGCTCGGCGGTGAGGATGCCAAGATCATCTATTTTGAGGGCGGCAATGTGGAGCAGCGTATGAACGGTATCTGCGCCGGCGGCACCGGTTCTTTCATCGACCAGATGGCTTCTCTTCTGCAGACCGATGCAACCGGACTCAACGAATACGCGAAGCATTACCAGGCGATTTATCCGATCGCAGCACGCTGCGGTGTATTCGCAAAAACCGATATCCAGCCGCTCATCAACGATGGTGCAACAAAAGAGGATCTTTCCGCTTCCATTTTCCAGGCAGTTGTCAACCAGACCATTTCTGGTCTTGCCTGCGGTAAACCGATCCGCGGCCACGTTGCCTTTCTCGGCGGCCCGCTGCACTTCCTCTCGGAATTAAAGACAGCATTCGTCCGTACCTTAAAACTGGATGACGAGCATACAATCGTACCGGACAACTCCCACCTGTTTGCAGCCATCGGTTCTGCGATGAATGCAGACGGAAAAACCGAAATTTCCCTTCTCGCACTGAAAAAACGGCTCGAAGAGAAAGTTGCTATCGATTTTGAGGTTGCCCGTCTTGAGCCGCTGTTTAAAGATCAGGCCGAGTATGACGAATTTCTGGCGCGCCAGAGTGTCAACAACGTCGTGACCGCCGATCTTTCCACCTACGAAGGAAACTGCTATCTCGGTATTGATGCCGGTTCCACGACGACCAAAGCTGCTCTCGTCGGCGAAGACGGTGCTCTTCTCTATTCCTTCTACAGCAACAACCACGGAAATCCGCTCGGCACATCGATCCGCGCGATCCAGGAGATCTACTCCAAACTGCCGGATTCCGCACAGATCGCCTGGTCCTGTTCGACCGGTTACGGCGAGGCGCTCATCAAAGCTGCACTGATGCTGGACGAGGGTGAGGTAGAGACGATTTCCCATTATTACGCTGCCGCATTCTTCGATCCGGAAGTCGACTGTATTCTCGACATCGGCGGCCAGGATATGAAGTGCATCAAGATCAAAAACGGCACCGTAGACAGCGTACAGCTGAACGAGGCATGTTCCTCCGGCTGCGGTTCCTTCATCGAGACGTTCGCGCAGTCCCTGAACTACAGCGTGCAGGATTTCGCGCATGAGGCGCTGTTTGCAAAACACCCGATCGATCTTGGTACCCGCTGTACCGTATTTATGAATTCCAAGGTAAAACAGGCGCAGAAAGAGGGCGCATCCGTCGCCGATATTTCTGCCGGACTTGCCTGCTCCGTTATTAAAAACGCATTATATAAGGTAATTAAAGTTTCGGATGCCACCGAGCTGGGACGCCACATCGTCGTACAGGGCGGTACGTTCTACAACGACGCTGTTCTCCGAAGCTTTGAGCGGATCGCCAACTGCGAAGCCATCCGCCCGGACATCGCCGGCATCATGGGTGCGTTCGGTGCGGCGCTGATCGCAAGAGAGCGCTACTCCGCCGATCAGGAGACCACGATGCTCTCCATTGAAAAGATCAACGAGCTGAAATATTCGACCACGATGGCAAACTGTAAGGGATGTACGAACAGCTGCCGTCTGACCATCAACAAATTCTCCGGCGGCCGTCAGTACATCAGCGGAAACCGCTGCGAGCGCGGTATCGGAAAAGAGAAAAACAAAGATCATATTCCGAACCTGTTCGAATACAAATACAAACGGATCTTCGGCTACCAGCCGCTGCCGCAGGATGAAGCGATCCGCGGAGAGGTCGGCATTCCGAGAGTCCTCAATATGTTTGAGAATTATCCGTTCTGGTACACCTTCTTTACGCGGCTGAAATACCGCGTGGTACTCTCTCCGACCTCGAGCCGCAAGATCTACGAGCTCGGTATTGAGTCGATTCCAAGTGAATCCGAGTGCTATCCGGCCAAACTGGCGCACGGCCATGTGACCTGGCTCTTACGCCACGGTGTGAAGTTCATCTTCTACCCGTGTATCCCGTACGAGCGCACCGAGTTCCCGGAAGCCATCAACCACTACAACTGCCCGATCGTTACCTCATATGCGGAAAATATCAAAAACAACGTGGACGAGCTGCAGGACGATTCCATTACGTTCCGCAATCCGTTCCTTGCGTTTACGAGTGAAAAGGTGCTTGCCGATGGTCTTGTCAAAGAGTTCTCCGGTCTGCCGGAGGATGAAGTCCGTGTTGCTGTTCATGCCGGATGGGAAGAGCTTGGCGCTGCAAGACGCGATATGCAGAAAAAAGGCGAGGAAACGCTTCAGTATATGAAAGAAACCGGCCGCAGAGGCATCGTGCTTGCCGGCCGGCCGTACCACATCGATCCGGAAATCCATCACGGTATCCCGGATATGATCAACTCCTACGGACTGTGCGTGTTGACGGAGGACTCTGTTTCCCATCTGGCACCGCTCGAGCGTCCGCTCCGTGTCAATGACCAGTGGATGTACCACACCCGTCTGTATGCAGCTGCAAACTATGTAAAGACACGCGACGATCTTGACCTGATTCAGCTGAACTCGTTCGGCTGCGGTCTCGACGCCGTTACCACCGATGAGGTTTATGAGATTCTGACCAGAAGCGGCAAGATTTATACCTGCCTGAAGATTGATGAGGTCAACAACCTCGGCGCTGCCAGAATCCGTGTCCGCTCTCTGCTCGCTGCCCTCCGTGCACATGACCGGAAACAGGCGGTACGCGAGATTCTTCCGTCCTCGATCCAGAAACCGGTCTTCACGAAAGAAATGCGGAAAGACTACACCATCCTCTGCCCGCAGATGTCACCGATCCACTTCTCGATTCTGCAGCCGGCGTTCAACGCAGCCGGATACAATCTGGAAGTGCTTCCGAACGACAACAAAGAGGCGGTTGATGTCGGACTGAAATACGTCAACAACGATGCCTGCTATCCGTCTCTGATGGTAGTCGGACAGATTATGCAGGCGCTGCTCTCCGGCAAGTATGACCTGAACAAAGTGGCTGTCATCATGAGCCAGACCGGCGGCGGCTGCCGTGCTTCGAACTACATCGGATTTATCCGCCGTGCGCTGGAGAAGGCCGATATGACGCAGATTCCGGTCATCTCGATTAACTTGAGCGGTCTGGAGGAAAATCCGGGCTTTAAGATTACACCGGATCTTGCGATCCGTCTCTGCTATGCGGCAGAATTCGGCGATATCATGATGAAATGTATTTACCGGATGCGTCCTTATGAGCAGAAGAAGGGTACAACAGACCGGATTCATCAGAAATGGGAAAAGATCTGTATTGATTTTATTTCAGCAAAACGCTTAAGCCATACCCGCTTCAAACAGATCTGCCGCACGATGATTCGCGATTTCGACCACATTCCGATCACCGATGAAAAGAAACCGCGTGTCGGTATTGTCGGCGAGATTCTTGTTAAGTTCCTTCCGGCGGCTAACAACCATCTGGCGGAGCTGCTTGAGAGTGAAGGCGCGGAACCGGTTGTCCCGGATCTGATCGACTTCTTCTGTTACTGCTTCTACAATACGAACTTCAAGGTAGAGCACCTGGGATTCAAAAAAAGTTCTTCGATGCTGGGAAATACCGGTATTAAACTGATCAATTGGCTGCGCAGTGCGGCGGTTGCGGAGTTCAAGAAGAGTGAGCATTTTGATCCACCGGCCGATGTGCGGGATCTGGCAAAATATGCTTCCCCGATTGTATCCTGTGGTAACCAGACCGGTGAGGGATGGTTCCTGACGGGCGAGATGATGGAGCTGATTCACAGTGATGTTTACAACATCGTCTGTATCCAGCCGTTTGCATGCCTGCCGAACCACATTGTTGGTAAGGGTGTGATTAAGGCAATCCGTAAGGAGTATCCGAAGGCAAATATCGTGGCTGTCGACTACGATCCCGGTGCTTCGGAGGTGAATCAGCTGAACCGTATTAAACTGATGCTTTCTACTGCAAATAAGAATCTGAAGCAGAAATTGCGTGAAGAAAAAGACGTGTAAATTTACATAGTTTCAAGCAAAGCGGATATTCGCAATCCGCTTTGCTATTTGCTTGATTCAGTTAACCGAAAAGGCGGTCAGAGTCGAAAAACTCTGACCGCCTTTTCTATTGGTTTTAGCGGTAAATCCGCAGGATACGGAGAACCTTTACCAGTTTTGTTCCCATTGGCATGCGGCGCATTTCGGCCTCGGTTGTCCCGGTTACAACCACAAAAGCAATCAAATATACAACAATTGCAATCAGGATTGCGATCAGCATGCTGATGGATGGGCGTTTGGTGATGGCAAAGAGCCCATAGTAAACAACCCAGGTTACGACGCCCATGATTGCAGCTGCAATCAATGGTTTTACGTAGGTGTTTTTGAATTCGTTGCGGAAATTCAAGTGTTTGCGGATTGATAGATTATTTAGTATGCACATGCTTAAGGAAAACAGGATTCCCGCAAAGACAACAGCATAGATATTTGTCTTCGGGAAGACTGCGAGAATCAAAGCCAGGATGGCAAGATCCATTCCAAGGGAAATGGCAGCGTTGTGCAGGGCTTTTTTCTGCTGGCCGATGGACTGCAGGACGCTGTTGGTAATGGTGGACAGTGCCGAAAACACAACTGAGACTGCACCCATCATCAACAGTTTGCCGGAAAGGCTCGAGCTTGACGGGAACAGAACTCCTGTGATCGGGAATGCCAGGACGCCAAGACCGACAGCTGCCGGGATGGAGATGAACATCGTCAGACGGATCGTCTCAAGAATCTTGTCGTTTGCCTCATCGAGATCACCGGTCGCATAACACGAGGATACCTCCGGCATCATCGCGGATGCGGATGCACTTGCCATAGCAAGCGGGACGTTGATCAGGGTAACATAATAGTTGGAAAACTCTCCATATGCGGCATTCAGTGCTTTCTGATTCTCTCCGTGCCATCCGAGGATGGTGAAGAACAGGTAATTGTCCAGGTAAGCGTTGCAGTTATAAATAAAGGTCGTAAAGATAACCGGTGTTACCATCAGAAAAAGAACCTGAAAAATTTCGCGGTAGGATTCTTCGCGGTGGCGCGTGTCCTTTGCCACTTTCCGCAGAATGGTTTTCCGATTTACGCCATAGACAATCAACATGAAGCAGAGGCCTGCCAGGACACCGGCTCCTGTTCCGAGGGTTCCGCCGGCGGCACCGAATTTGGCATGTTCGGTATCGTTTGTCGCGAACTGCTGGATGAAGAACCAGGCGGCGCCAATACTGAATGCGGCGTTGAATACCTGCTCGATGATCTGTGAAATTGAGGTCGGAATCATCGTGCTGTGGGCCTGGAAATAGCCACGCAGAACGCCGAGAACAGCCGAGAAAAAGATCGTCGGCGCCAATACACGCAGGGCGAGGAGTGCATTCTGCTGGTTATACGGCAGAAGGAATTTCCCGCCAAAGAATGCCACCAGTGCAGCAACTCCACCTACGATCACGGCGTAAAGAAGGGCACCGTGGAACACGCGATGTGCATTTCGGTACTCTTTTAATGCCAGACGTTCGGATACGATTTTTGACACTGCCATCGGAATACTATAGGAGGAGATCAGAAGCAGAATCGTATACAGATTACTCGCCGTACTGTAATAGCCAAGTCCCTCATTTCCAATCGTTTCGCCGAGCGGTGACCGGTATAAAAGACCGATCACACGTGAGATAATCGTTGCCGCCATTAAAATAGAAGTATTTCTCAATAATGTATTTTTCTTTTTACTCATGCTTTTGCTCCCGTATTACGTTTTCGATCTGCCAGTCAATCGGCGCAAGACCGTTTTCTTCCAGATATTCGTTTGTTCTGGAAAACGGATGGCTGCCGAAAAATCCACGGTATGCAGAGAGCGGACTCGGATGAGCGGACATCAGCACCAGATGTTTCGGATTGTGGATCATCTCTTTTTTGCGCTGTGCGGGACGTCCCCAGAGGATGAATACCATCGGGCGGTCCTGCCCGGCGAGCACTTTGATTGCCGCGTCCGTGAACTGCTCCCAGCCGATTTCCTTGTGGGAATTTGCCTGATGCGCACGCACAGTCAGCACCGTGTTCAGCATCAGAACACCCTGCCGTGCCCATTTTTCGAGATAACCGTTGTTCGGGATGTAGCATCCCAGATCGTCTTCGAGTTCCTTGTAAATATTGACCAGAGACGGCGGAATGTCTACTTCCGGTTTTACGGAAAAGCAGAGTCCGTGCGCCTGTCCCGGCTCGTGGTACGGATCCTGGCCTAAGATGACCACTTTTACCTGCTCGAGCGGGGTAAAGTGGAACGCATTGAAAATATCATCAGCCGGCGGGTAAATAGTGCGGGTTTTGTACTCCGCTCCCACCGTCTGAAACAGTTTTTTATAATAATCTTTGGAGAATTCTCCTTTCAGGGCATTGGCCCAGCTTCCGCTAAGAGGCGGCATATCGTTTTCTCCCTTCCTTTTACAGGCGGACCGGCACATTGCGGCCTGCCAGATATTCTTTGACTTCACGAATTTCCAGTTCTTTGTAGTGGAACAGAGATGCGGCAAGTGCGGCATCGGCTTTTCCTTCGGTTAAAGCGTCATAGAAATGCTCCAGCGTTCCTGCGCCGCCGGATGCGATGACCGGAATGCCGACACTTTCTGCGATGGTTCTTGTCAGCTCAATATCATACCCTGCCTTTGTTCCGTCACAGTCCATGCTGGTGAGCAGGATTTCTCCGGCGCCAAGGCTTTCTGCTTTTTTTGCCCACGCAACGGCATCGATGCCGACATCAATGCGGCCGCCGTTTTTATAGATATTCCAGCCGCTTCCGTCCGCTCTTTTCTTTGCATCGATCGCAACGACCACGCACTGGCTGCCGAATTTCTGTGCCGCGTCGTGGATGAGCTGCGGATTGTTGATGGCAGAGGAGTTGATCGAGATTTTATCGGCTCCTTCGCGGAGCAGCATCTTGAAATCATCCACGGTACGGATTCCGCCGCCA
The DNA here is from genome assembly GCF_003460955.1 of Blautia sp. AF26-2. Lineage (NCBI taxonomy): Bacteria > Bacillati > Bacillota > Clostridia > Lachnospirales > Lachnospiraceae > Blautia > Blautia sp. AF26-2. Next base: position 68,452 of record NZ_QTWD01000004.1, read on the forward strand.
ACGGTGAATGGGATAAAAACGTTTGCTGCTACTTTGCGTACCATATCAACGACGGTTCCTCTCTGATCGGAGGAAGCAGTGATATCAAGAAAAACAACTTCATCGGCTCCTGCCTTGTCGTACGCTTTTGCGATCTCCACCGGGTCACCGGCATCTTTTAAATCGACGAAATTAACGCCTTTTACGACTCTTCCGTTTTTTACATCCAGGCATGGGATAATTCGTTTTGTAAACATCCGTCAGTCCTCCTCTCCAATTTCCGCAAAATTTTTCAGAATGGCAAGCCCAAGATCTGAGCTCTTTTCCGGGTGGAACTGGCAGGCGAACAGATTTTCTTTTTCCACAGATGCATGGATGTGTGTACTGTACTCTGTCGTTGCTTTTACAATTTCCTCCTCTTCTGCTTTCAGATAGTAGGAGTGGACAAAGTAAACATACGATTCCTGCGGGATGCCTTTGAATAAGCGTCCACCGTTCTGCAGATGGATGGAATTCCAGCCCATGTGCGGAATCTTTAAGCCCTCTTTGTCCGGAATCCGGAGAATTTCTCCTTTTAACAGACCAAGGCCTGCAACGCCCGGGCTCTCTTCGCTGCGTTCAAACAGGATCTGAAGCCCGAGACAGATTCCAAGAAACGGAGTCCCTTTTTCTACGATTTCATGAATAACCGGCACCAGATGATAGCGGTTCAGATTTTCCATCGCATCTCCAAAGCTGCCGACACCCGGCAGAACGACGTGATCTGCGCGTTTTAACACGTCTGGATCCCTGGTCAGTACAACCTCTTTTCCAAGGCTTTGAAAGGCTTTTTCCACGCTTTTTATATTTCCGGCATCATAATCGATCAGTGCAATCATAGGTGGGTCCTCCTCGTTTGTTATTTCAGTCCACGCCCCCTGTCATTGGGTGCATCTCTGCTGTTCTTTTGCAAACAGTACACTTCATTCTAACATACCGTTTTCTAAAATTCAAATTTTGAAGGTTATAAAATTATACAAAAATACAGAAATTCTTAAGATTTCTTTTACTCCCGCTCTTTTCTTTCTTTTTATACTGGACAAATGACAGGCATCACGCTACAATAAGAGCGTTGCACTAAGAAACGATAACACTTTGTAAAAAACGAGAGGTGTATATGATTACCAAATATCTGATTGTATTTTTGATTTCCATGGTTCCGCTCATCGAGCTGCGTGGTGCGATTCCGTACGCGGTAGCTTTCCATATTCCGACGCTTCCGGCCTATCTGATCGCCGTCATCGGAAATATGCTTCCGGTTCCGGTTATTTTCCTGTTCGCTCGAAAGGTTCTTGTCTGGGGATGTGATAAAAAGTATATCGGAAAGTTCTTCACCTGGTGTCTGGAAAAAGGCGAAAAAGGCGGGGAAAAACTGAAAGCAAAAGCCGGCCGCGGACTTCCGCTCGCCCTGCTGCTCTTCGTCGGCATCCCGCTCCCGGGAACCGGCGCATGGACTGGCACACTGGCCGCAAGTATCCTCGATATGGACTTTAAGACCAGCGTTCTCGCCGTCATGGGCGGTGTTCTCCTTGCAAGCGTCATCATGCTGCTTGCAAGTTCCGGCGTATTCGGGGCAATTGGGGCGCTTCTGGCGTAAACGGCTCTGCTTCCGTTTCAATTCCATAAAATTTGGCTTACAGCCGCACAGATTTGTTTTTCCGATCTGTGCGGCTGTTTTTGTATAACTTTTTTCTAACAGAAATTTTCCCTGCTGTTTCTTGTTCACGTTTTTCCGGATCGAATTCTGTTTCTTTTCTTCCAGTATTTTCTTGTACTATTTTCATTTTTTCTCTTGAACATTCGTTCGATTTGTGTTACACTTCTTTTATCGAACAGTTGTTCTTTTCATAAAATACCTGTTATCTTATTGTTTTACTTTTATTCGTATTCATTTGGACATAGAAAGGAATTTTTCTGCCATGCAGTTATCATCACAAACACTTTCTCTCTCCGAGAAGCTGAATCTTCTCGCTGACGCGGCCAAATACGACGTTGCGTGCACTTCCAGCGGTGTGAACCGTGCCGGAAAACAGGGACATCTCGGCAATTCGGTCTCCTGCGGTATCTGCCACAGCTTTTCTTCCGACGGACGCTGTATCTCTCTGTTGAAAATTCTGCAGAGCAACGACTGTATCTACGACTGTAAATACTGCGTCAACCGCGCCGGGAATGACCGGCAGCGCGCCACGTTTACACCGGAGGAGGTCTGTACACTCGTCACGGAATTTTATCGCCGAAACTATATTGAGGGACTCTTTTTAAGTTCCGCCGTCTGCAAAAATCCTGCCCATACGATGGAACTCATGTACCGCACTCTGCATCTTTTACGTAATCGTTACCGCTTTAACGGCTACATCCACGTCAAAGCTATCCCGGGCGCACCCGCCGATCTGATCGAAAAGACCGGCTATCTCGCCGACCGCATGAGCGTCAATCTGGAACTCCCGACCGGAGAAGGGCTGCAGAAACTGGCCCCGCAGAAGACACAGAAAGCGATTTTAAAACCCATGCGCCAGATCCAGTCCGGTATTGTAGATTACCGGCTGACCGCAGGGAAAAGCGCTTTTTTAGAGCGTTCCTCGGGAAACCGCTATCTCTACCACTCCATTTTCGATACACGAAAGCAGATTTCCGCCTCCGCTGCCGATCTGGGCTGGATCTCTTCCTCCTCCGCGCGGTCACTGCCGGAAAAGGAACGCTCTGCTCCCTTCGTTCCTGCCGGCCAGAGCACGCAGATGATCATCGGTGCGACAAAGGAAAACGATTACCAGCTTCTCTCCACCTCACAGCTTCTCTACCAGCAGTATGACCTGAAGCGCGTCTTTTACTCCGCCTACATTCCGGTCAACGAGGATTCCGCCCTGCCCTCACGTGAAACCAAGCCGCCGCTTCTTCGGGAACACCGCCTTTATCAGGCAGACTGGCTGCTCCGCTTCTACGGTTTTCAGGCGGATGAACTGCTCGATGAAGCCCACCCGAACTTTCATGCACAGCTCGACCCGAAATGCGACTGGGCACTGCGCCATATGGAGCTGTTTCCGGTGGAGATCAACACGGCTGAGTATGCCGACCTTCTGCGCGTTCCCGGCATCGGGCCGAAATCGGCCATGCGGATTGTAAAGAGCCGCAGAAGCTCCCATCTTTCCTTTGAGCACCTGAAAAAGATCGGTGTGGTGCTGAAACGCGCCAAATATTTTATCACCTGCGAGGGAAAAATGATGTATCACATGCGGCTGGAACAGCAGTTTCTGACCCGGCAGCTCACGGGAGAGGAAGCCGCCTCCAACTGGGAGGTTTCCCATCCGGAACAGTATCAGCAGCTTTCTCTGTTCGATGCTGCCGTACCTGGGCATATATAATCCCGGGCGTTCTTCTCACGGAAAAGCCTTTTTGCTGTATCTGCGCTTTTTTGCAGAAGGCTGTTGTCTGTATCAATTGATTTCAGAAAGGATTTTATTATGACTGTTTACACCTGCAGTCCGGATCTTGCGTCGATCCTGACCTGCATCTATGAAGCCTGGAATTCCCGTCTCGGCTACCGCAATGTACGGCTGATGACGGAACCAGTCGGCAATCTGGAGCTGTTCTGCGATTACTGCCATGTTGAGCCGGACACAGAAAAAGCCGCCAGCGTCACGCAATCCATTCAAAAGAAGATCGGCGCAGCAGCCTGGCGGCTCGTCTATCTCTGTGCAATGTCCGAGAGAAGCGACGCTCCCGACGTCATTTATCGTTTTCTGCTCTACGGCTTTTCCTATGGAAAGGATACCCTGCATATGCTGCAGGAACCGGCGGTATTCCACGCTTTTGAAGTTTCCCGTCAGGTCACAAATGAAGCGCATTCGTTCCGGGAATTTATCCGTTTTGCAAATATTTCCTCCGGTTTTCCGATCCTGGTCTCGCATATTTCCCCGAAAGCCAATGTGCTGACCCTGGTCGCTCCCCATTTTTCTGACCGGCTCCCCTCAGAAAACTGGATGATTCTCGATGATAACCGGCAGCTTGCTGTCGTGCATCCCGCTGACCGGCCCTTTTATCTGACCCGTCTTTCTCCGGATGAAATAGAACGCCTTTCCCTCACGGAATCCACTTCGGACCCTTACGAAGAACTCTGGAAAGGATTTTTCACCGCAATTGCCATCAAAGAGCGTTCCAATCCCGACTGTCAGCGTACGCATCTGCCGCTCCACTACCGGGATCATATGCCGGAATTTAAAAATCTTTAGAGTCTTAGAATTTTTCCAGCTGTTCCATGTTCAGCACAAACACAGTACAGCCTCCTGCCTGGGTATCAATCGGAACAGAGTAATTTCCGCCCGGGCAGAAGTTTCCGCTTTCCATCGGGGTGGCCGCATAGGTAACTGTTTTCCGAAGCCCTGCTTCCTGTTTTAAGATCGCAAGCACAGCGTCGAGCTTATGATCATCGGTTCCGATCAGCAGTGTTGTGTTCTTCTCCTTCAGGAAACCGCCGGTCGTGGCAAGCTCCGTCACAAAAAAGCCTTTTTTGTTCAACTCGGCAATGGTGTCTGCCTCGTCCTCTTTCCGTAATACAGCAACAATTAACTTCATACAAATTCCTCCTCGCATCCTCCGGTCAAACGGATTCTGATTTTTGAAAAGTCAGCTGCTTATGCCGTATGGCACATTGCATTTTTCTGTTTTCACAGTAAAAATAGCATAATGTCACGGAAAAAGAAAGTCTTTTTTTACTTTTTCACTTCAAATCCGTATGACACGGTTCCATTTTCGAATACCGCGTCCACTTCGTAGATGTAGCCGGCCTCGGCTCCCGGAATGCTCCAGCTCTCCGCATGCTCCACAGAAACGCTTTCTCCCTCCGGGTAACCATTGCCAAAGTTCTGCCCCCGGTCTTCGGCCGGCCATCTTTCTGCTGTGACAGAATCCGGCTCCTCCGAGAAGACAAGCTCCAGATCGGTTTTTCCTTCGTCATTTGCTGTATGCAGATCACTCAGTTCCGTCCATTCCAGAATGAACGCACTGTCCGCAACGACGTTCTGACCATTGCCGTCCTCATCAACATAAGACCAGGTATAACCTCCCTGTGTTGCCATAGCTGTCACCTGGGCATTTGGCTGTGTGTAGCACAGATTCAGAAACGGAATTTCCGATGGATCCTTTTCCGGCAGAATCTGGGAAAGTTCCTCATCGAATTTTTCTGCATCCGCCTCCGTACCGCCGCTGATTCTCATAATACGGCTGATACCCGGATATTGTCCCGGATAGGAGTTCAGCATAATACCGTCGCCCTCCACTTGAAGAAAATCTCCTTTTTTGATCTCGGACGGATCAATAGCATTTCCATTTTCATCGTAAAGTGTGTCGGACGGTGTATGTGTCACATAGATGTTTCCGTGTTCCAGATCTCCCAGGTACCATAACCCGGAATCTTCTGCAAGAAATACGGCTTTCTGTACTTCTTCTGCCCTATTGCTGTCCGCTGCAGTACTTGCTGTATCTGCATTCAGATTTCGGTCCCGTTCCGTTTTCATATAGATTCCGCCTCCAATCAGCACGGCGGCAACTACAACACCGGTCACTCCAAAAATAACTGCGTTTTCTTTTTTCATAAGCGTATTCTTCCTTTCCTGTTGTTTTCCCGTTTTTTTACACGACTTGTTTTATCTTTCTGCAAGACATGCAAGAAACGGTTCCCCGTACTTTTCAAATTTGCTCTCGCCGACACCAGAGACCGCCAGCATTTCCTCTTTGTTGGACGGTTTCTCCATCGCCATCTGGATCAGTGTTTTATCCGAGAAGATAATATACGGAGGCACTTTATGCTCCTTTGCAAGCTCCATCCGGAGTGCCCGCAGTTTTTCGAATACCGCGGCCTCCTCGTTGGAAAGATCCTTTGCCGCTGCCGAGGTTTTTGTCTTTGTCTTCTCTTTTGCGGCTTTCGGAATCCGTTTTTCTTCTTTTGCCATCTTCATCAGCATCGTGCCGTCCTCATCCAGCAGCTCCGCCGCTTTTGGCAACAGGCGCACAATGCTGTATGTGTCGGCCGTTACATAGAGATATTCCCGGACCTGCAGTTCATTTAAGATCTGCCGCAGCCGGTAGACCGGCTCTTTTGCCAGTTCCCCGTAATGGGAGTTTTCATCCATGCGGTACTGGCGGATTTTCGCGGTATTCGCACCGTGCAGGGTATCGAGAATCACCGTCGTGCCGTAGCGCTGACGGCATTCCCGCACACAGCCAAGGATTGCCTTTGCCGCCGCTGTCACATCCACCGTTTCAAATTCCGAGAGGCAGTTGGAACAGTTTCCACAGTAATTGGAACCGTATTCCCCGAAATACCGCAGGATATAATCTCTGAGGCACTCATGGGTGAAACAGTAAAACGTCATTTTCTTCAGCCGTTCCTCCTCCCGCTGACGGATCAGCGCTGTCGTCTCGGGATCCTCACTCTCCTGCGCCATGTTTTCGATAAAAAACTGGTTTGTGATCACATCCTGTCCCGCATACAGCAGAATACATTCCGCCGGAAGGCCGTCCCTGCCTGCTCGTCCGGCCTCCTGATAATAGCTTTCCATGTTTTTCGGCATATTATAATGGATGACGTACCGCACATTCGATTTATCGATTCCCATACCAAAAGCGTTTGTCGCTACCATGATCTGCTTCCGGTCATAAATAAAATCTTCCTGGTTTTCCTTCCGTTCCAGGTCAGAGAGACCCGCATGGTATCTTGTGACAGAATATCCTTTCTGCTCGAGTTTCTCACAGACCTCCTCCACATTTTTTCTGGTCAGACAGTAAATAATTCCGCAGTCCGCCTCGTGCTCTGCAAGGAATGATTCCACGGCTGCGAATTTATCTTTCGGCTGCTGTACCGTAAATTTCAGATTTTTCCGGTCAAAGCCTGTGACCAGACGTACCGGATCACGCAAAGACAGCAGTGCTTCGATATCATCCCGTACCTCTTTTGTTGCCGTTGCCGTAAAGGCACCGATCACCGGCCGTGCGGGAAGCTGCTCGACAAACTCTGTGATTTTCAGGTAGCTTGGGCGGAAATCCTGACCCCACTGGGAAATACAGTGTGCCTCATCAACACTAATCATCGAAATTTCCATCGACTGCACCGCGCACAAAAATTCCGGTGTCAGAAGGCGTTCCGGGGCGACATAAATAATCTTGTACCGGCCCTCCATGGCAAAGCCGAGTGCCTTCCGGTACTGCGCCGCACTTAAGGAGCTGTTCAGAAACGCAGCGTGAATCCCCGCCTGGTTCAGGGTCGATACCTGATCCTTCATCAGAGAAATCAACGGTGATACCACCAGGGTAATTCCTGGCAGCAGAAGCGCCGGAATCTGATAACACAGCGATTTTCCTGCTCCGGTCGGCATGATGCCGAGCACGTCCTGTCCGTTCAGAAGCGCATCCACCAGCATCTCCTGCCCCTCCCGGAAGGAATCGTAACCGAAGTACTTTTTTAAAACCTCATATTTTGTCATCTTGTTTTTCTCTGCCCTTTCCATCCACTCTACCTCCATTGTGACATAGATTGCAGGTAAAGTCAAACAGATGTGTGCCGCATGTTTTCTTTCATCCATACATATATTGTCTCAAAAAGTCCTGGAGGGGGATTTTATGCGTTCTCTTTCACCCCTTTCCCGCCGGATCCTGAAAAAAGCCGGTATCGCCGCCGCTTTTTTCTGCTCCGCTTTCCTTTTTGGCTCTGTTCTGTCCCACTTTACCTGCCGCGCGCTCCGAAAGGCAGCCCCAGTTTTTCTCTCTGCTGCGCCGGAGACACCTGTTTCTTCCGTTTCGATGCCCGTCCTCTCCTCTGCTGCCGAAAACTGGGGGCTCTCCTTCCCGGAAAAAGGGAAGACTCCCGTCGGCAATGCTACATCCGAAGAGCTTGCCGCCTACAACGCCTGGTTTGCCGCTTCACCGGAAGAAAACATCATCTATCTGACGTTTGACTGCGGCTATGAAAACGGCAACACCCCGGCGATCCTTGACGCACTCCAGAAGCATCAGGCACCCGCAGCGTTCTTTGTCGTCGGCAATTTTCTCTCCGACCAGCCGGATCTTGTCAAACGCATGGCGGCAGAAGGCCATATCGTCGGAAACCACACCTGGTCGCACCCGGATATGTCCAAAATCTCCACGCAGGAAGCCTTCTCCGAAGAACTGAACCGAGTCTCCACTCTTTATCAGGAGACCACCGGCCAGGAAATGGTGAAATTTTACCGCCCGCCGCAGGGAAAATACAGCACACAGAACCTGCAGATGGCAAAGGACCTCGGATACCATACGTTTTTCTGGAGTCTCGCCTATGTAGACTGGTACCAGGATCAGCAGCCAACCCACGAGGAGGCTTTCAAAAAGTTGACCGGACGCATTCATCCCGGTGCCATCGTCCTGCTTCATAATACCTCATCCACCAACGCGGAGATTCTCGATGAGCTGCTGACGAAATGGGAAGAAATGGGATATTCTTTCGGCTCTCTCGATCAGCTCGCATCGAAATCTGCCTGAGGACCGGAAATACGGTTTCTCATGTATTTCTATCTTTCTTTTGTTCTGCTTTTTTTATCCTGCTTTCAAACCGGAATGCCTCCTCTTTTACTTCCTTCCAGAGCCGCAGCACACAGAGCAGATTCGGCACCGCCATGCAGGCATTGGCAAGCTCCGCAAAATTCCAGACCGTTTCCGCCATGCAGACGCACCCGGCAAACGCTGCAAAGCAGAAGAAAACACGGTAAACCATTCCGAAGCTATCCTTTTTCACCAGCCAGAGAAACGCCTGCTCCCCCTGGTATGCCCAGCCGGCCATCGTTGCAAATGCGAACAGCAGAATCCCGACCGCGACAACATAGCCTCCCGCCGGTCCGAACACACTTTCAAAGGCCTGAATTACCATCGCCGCTCCATCCGCTTTTTCCGCCTCCAGTATCCCCTCTGCCGCCCCGGTCACTCCAACGGCAAGGCCGGTCACAAGACAGATCACCATGGTATCAACGAACACACCTGTCATGCTGATGTACCCCTGCCGCACGGGATCGTCGGTCTGTGCCGCCGCAGCACTGATTCCGCCTGCTCCAAGCCCTGCTTCATTCGAAAACACACCGCGGGAAATTCCATACCGCAAGGCCGGCGGCAGCAGGGAAATTCCCGCGCCCACCGCTCCTCCCGATACCGCCCGGAAAGAAAACGCGTCCCGTACTATCGCAAGCAGTGTCCGCGGAAGCTCTCCGGCGTGCAGACCGATTACCATTCCTGCCCCGCCCAGATAAAAGAGTGCCATTCCCGGTACCAGCACCTCCGCCGCTTTTGCAATGGAACGCAGTCCGCCTGTCACCACGAGCAGAAGAAGAATCGTCAGCACCAACGCGCTTTTTTCTCTTGCCACGCCAAACGTATCCTGCATCGCCAGCGCAATCGAGTTTGCCTGCGTCATATTGCCCATTCCGAGAGATACCAGCACGGTGCTTCCGGCAAAAAACACAGCCAGCATCTTCGCCAGCCGCTCCCCCGGAAATGCTCTGGTCAGCGTCACCATCGGACCGCCGCAGTATGTTCCGTCTTTTCTTTGCATCCGGTACTGCACCGAGAGAAAACTCTCAGAAAATTTCAAAGCAAGTCCCACAACCGCCGCCAGCATCATCCATCCCAGTGCTCCCGGTCCTCCAAGCGCCATTGCGGAGGCAACCCCCACGATATTGCCCGTCCCGATCTCCGCCGCAAGTTCCGTCATCAGCGATGCGAACGGCGAAACTCCCGCTTCTGTTTTCTCCCCGCTGTACCTCGCCTCACGGCCGAATGCTGTACGAAGTGCAAAGAACAACCGTCGAATGGGTAGCGCGCGAAGCTGGATGGTCAGAAAAATGCCTGTCCCAAGCAGCAGAAAAAGAAGCGGCGGTCCCCAGGCGGCTGCATTCACCGCTTTTAGAAATGCATTGATTTTTTCGAGCGTGGCCATATCCATTCCTCCCTGTACAAAGTTCCAAAGGAAAGCAGTTCCCGTCCCTCCATTGTTAAACGGTTTTCTGTCCATGCATCGCAATGTTTTCTCTGCACTTTATGCAGCACCGCACAAAAAAAGAACCCGACAGCAGCCTTACGACCCGTCCGGTTCTTTCGATCTTCATCTTATTTTGTTGTATTCCGCTTCCGCCCGTTTTTCAGGACTCCTGCTCCTTTAAATCATCCGCCACGAGAACACCCGCTTTGAAGCCCATCAGCATCATCTCGAGCATTTCCGCATCGTAATTGCGGTATTTCAGGTAATAAAACAGCGAATCGAGATAATTCAGAAAGCCTTTTTTCGTCTCCGGACTTAAAATCACCCGTTTTCCGTCGCCCATCAGATATTTGGCAATCCGGGAAAAGACGAACTTTTCGTTCAGAAATGCCATCGCATCCGATGTCTCATCCTCCACCAGGATCTGGATCGGTTTTCTCCGCAGCAGCCAGTAGGTCTCATAGGAGATCACTTTCAATGAATTGATATGCTTTGCCTGATGAAAATGTTTCAGGCGGGAAATATCTGTGAAATAGTCCAGCACTGCATGGCTCAACAGCGACTCGCTGATCTGAATTTTCTCGCGGATGCCGAGACTCTTGGCAAATTCCTCGATTTCTTCGTAAAAAACAGCGTAACGGCTCTGGATTACTTCCTCGGAAAATTCTTCCAGAAGTCCGTCGTAGTTTGTGTATATTTTTTCTATTGTATTCATTTTTCCTCCCCGGGCAGATTCAGGATTTCATAGCAGAGTTTCGTCCGGACAAAGTCTGTATATTCGGTCATCTCGCGTTTTTCCATTGTTCCGTAGCGGATCGGCGAGTTATTTCCCATCAGATGTTTTCGGATTTTTCCGGCTTTGACTGCCGCCATCATATTCTCCGCAGAGTCCTCTGCTGCATGAGAGAAGCCCATGCGGCCCGTGTTTCTTCCATCCATTTTTTATCCTTTCCCATGTCTGAAAAGCAGTTTTATTCTTTCAGTATGCTCCAGACGGCATCATCCATCGTATGAATTTCGTTCAGATCGCGTTTTTCCACCGCTGCCTTGACCTGCGGTTTTAATTCACGCTTGCGCACGATCGTTTCCTTGCTCTGGAACTTCTCATCCGGCACAACCTGGAGACGGCGGTAGAACGATCCCATCTCATCTCCCATGCCCGCCAGACGGTTCAGCAGCTCGGAAAACTCTGTCAGCATGGCGTTTCCCTTGCGCCGCGGATAAAGAATGCTGTGGTCAATCTCTCCCCAGCCCTCCTCGAACAGCGTCTTAATCTGAATTTCAATGTAGACGCCGCGGTAAACGACAATGTAATGCACCGCACGGTAATGTTTCCGGTCCAGAATGTTCTCCTCCGGAATCCAGTTCACATAAATATCGGCGTAATCGCCAAGTCTTGTATGGACTTTCGGCGGCTCTGCCATATAGCCCGATGCGTTCTGGTCGTAGTCACGGCCGTAATCACGGATGTATTTTTCCGGATCGTTTTTAAACCAGTGGATAATGTATTTATGGAAGTTTACCCAGTCCTCCCGATACAGCAAGAGTCCCCGGATTCCGATCAGGTCTGTCACATAACGCATGTAGTTTGCCGCATCCATTTTCCGGTATTTTGCATAATTTTCCAGACGCTTGCGCACCAGCTTTTCCACCAGGTGTTCGGTGTCCTTCAGGCGGCTGTGGTACGACTGCAGTCCGATCTCTTTTTCCTTGTCCTGCAGAAATTCTGCTACGAATTCTTTTCGGATCTTTTCCAGCGTCGGCCGGCGCCGTTCATAATCATCCGCAATTTCCAGCAGTTCTTCCCAGGAAATATCTGCCTCTTCAAATTCCTGCGGCAGAATCCCAAATTTCTGCAGAAACTCGCCCTTTGTCAGATACACGTAGATTCCTCGCTCTCTTTGTCAATTCAACGTACAGGTTTCTTTTTTTTCAGAACGCACCCCGGAGAAACCCGGCCCCGCTGCGTTCTGACGCACCGGAGAGATTATAGCACATTCATCCCCGCTTCACAAGTAAAATCTTTATTTAAGAATGCACATTTCCACTTTAATCTTTCTGCCAATTTCTTAAACTTTCCTTAAGCTGTCTTGATATTTCACCTGCCCCATGGTAAGATAATCGTGACTTAGCAGAATTATCTGCTGTTTACACTTACATTAAGAGGGAGGTCTTTTTTATGTGGACTCGAGAGGAACTGAAAACCCGCGGAAAAGCCGCATTTTTACGCAATTACTGGATCTGTGTGGTAGCCGCCCTGATTCTGACTCTGCTGGTCGGAAGCGGTACTTCTAATTCTGGAAATTCCAACAATGACAGCAATCAGACTAACTCGGTCGGTATATCTGGATTTACGATTTCTTCCGATAACTTCAATGTGGAATCCTTTGCAGAAAGATTCACCCCGCTTGGACCGGTTAAATTTGTTTTTACTGTCTTCAGCGGCATTGTACTTCTTGTCATTGGTCTTGCCTTTATTCTGATCCGTATTTTTGTTCTTGCACCATTTGAGGTAGGAGGCTCGAGGTTTTTCATTGAAAACTCGATGGAAAAAGCGGGACTTGGCAACATACTGTTCGGATTCCAGAACGGCTACTATGGAAAAACTGTGTGGACTCTGTTTTTAAAAAATCTTTATATATTCCTCTGGTCGCTGCTTCTTCTGATTCCTGGAATTGTGAAAGCTTATGAATACCACATGGTTCCTTATCTTCTCGCCGACTACCCGGAACTTTCGACCGAAGAAGCATTCCGCATCAGCCGTGAAATGATGAACGGTGAAAAGATGAATACATTTATTCTTGATCTCTCCTTTATCGGATGGTATATTCTTTCCGGAATCACCTGCAATCTTGTCGGTATTTTCTATCTGTATCCGTACAAATATGCAACCGATGCCGAACTGTTCCTGGTTCTGAAACAGAATTACTTCTCCAGCCGAAGTTATGGCAATACGTATCAGGCTTACTAAACCGCACAAAAAATCAGGTGCTTCTCTTTTTCGGGAAGCACCTGATTTTTTATGTATTTCTTTTTAAATATCTCTTAGATATAATCTTTCATTTCAAAATACCGCATCAGAATATCGGCACAGTTCTCGATGCCAAGATCCGAGGTATTCAGGATCATATGGTAGTTATTGACATCGCCCCATGTCTTTCCGGTATTTTTATAATAATACTCGGCACGCTGCTTGTCTGTCTCTTCCAGCATCACCTCAGCCGCCTCTCTTGTCAGGGAAAACAGCTTCATGATACGTTTGATCCGGTCCTCTTTGTCCGCGCAGACATAAATATTGATGACGTTGCTTTTATCTTTCAGAAACTCCGAAGCACACCGTCCAATGATAATACACGGCTGTTTCGCCAGCTCGCGGATCGCATCCGCCTCAGATTCAAAGGCATTTTCACGCATGCCGTGCTCTACATCGTCCTTATCATATACCGGGATATGCAGTCTCTCGGAAAGTTCTTTCGCAATAATACTCGCCCCAGTACCAAACCGGCGGCTCATCGTAATAACTAAGTTCATTTGCCACTTCCTCCTTCGCACTTCTCATAACGCAAACAAACGCCTTATGACAAATCAAAAAATTTTTCTTTCGCTGTCTTTTATTATAACAAACCCCCACCGAAAACTCAAGGTTTTTCGACAGGGGCATGGATCACTCAGGCGATGGTGATTTCTTCTATTTTCTTTTTTGCGAAATGATTGAATGCCGCGATGACTCTTCCTGTGCAGACCATGGCTATAACAGTGCCGATTCCGATTCCTACCGGGCGGCCGGCATCGATGAGGCCGATCGCAAGGGAAATGACGATGGCGGAGAAATCAAAAAGATTTTTTCCGAAACCCATGTTCTTTCCGCAGCGCTCGCCGAGAACTCTTGCCAGGCCGTCGGCCGGGTTTGGGACGATGTTGACGTCTACGGTCACAGCGGCGCCGATTCCCGTAAGAATGATGGCAAGGACAAGAACGAGAAGCCGCATTCCCATCTGGTCAGGTGCCGGGAAAATCCGGTCGAAGATGGTGATAAAGGCGCTCGTCAGGTAACTTGCGGCAACCTGCAGAAGCTGGAACGGCGGGAATTTTCCTTTCAGCAGTACGATCTGTAATACGATGAAGATCAAATACGCCACGAAGACGGCGGTTCCTGTTTCATAGCCGAAGATCTGTGCCACGGCGTACGGCATGGAGATGATGGGCGATACGCCGAGGTTCGTCTTCGTATTCAGTGTGATACCGAGTGCCAGCACCATAATTCCAATCAGATAAAGCGCAATGCGCAGAATCCATTTCTTTTGTTTTTCCTGCATAATTTTCCCTCTTTTCTTTCTGTAACAACGCTTCTATCTTAACACACATCAGGGAAAATGTGCAGTAAGTCTATCGGATGCAGGATTACTCCTCCTCCAGCACACAGCCTTCTGGTGCATAAGTTTCAAAAAGCCAGTCCTCAAGCGCATTCAGATTATCATCGGAATGCTCGACCTCACGCGCATAGCGCCAGGAAAGCTCCTCGATGTCGTGCATGGAAAGCGTTTTTCCATTTTCCAGCCACCGTGCAACCAGGATTTCCTGAATCCAACGGACAGAGAACAGCGCGAGTTCCATTTTGGAACAGACCATATCGTCGTAGACGGCGCCGCAAAAATAGGTGTAGACGAAAAACATCAGAAGCTGCTCACCGATGTTTTCCCACTCTGCACGGCGTTCACCTGCAGCGCCCCAGGTGCGATGGAATTCTTCACAGATGGCCTGATAAGCGGTTTCTCCGTTCTGATACAGCGCTTTTTCTGTGCCGTCAAGCACAGTATCCCATTCCGGACGAAGACGCTCGAGACCGCGGAGAACGGCAAGTTCCTTCACCTGGCGGTCATATGCATGAAAGGATGCAGCATCCACACCTTTTTCCGCAAGGCTCTCCGCCACGCACTCGCTTAAGGTTCCCTCTTCCAGATGCTTTTCATACTTCCGAAGCAGGTCATCGATATCATACTCCCGCTGCTCCTCCATACAGATCTGATACTGTTCTGCGAGCTGCTCTGCCGCCGTCATGCGCTCCTGCAGCGGCAGTTCGCGGTTCTGCAGAATCCGGAACAAAACATCTCTCGTGTCTTCCAGCTGGGAGAACATCATGAAGTCAAACTCTTCAAAATCATCCTCCTCGTCGGTCTCCTCCTCCAGAAAGCGCACCGGCTCTTTGCAGGACAGGATAATCCGTGCAGCTTCCGGGCAGGAAAGGGACAGGGATAATTCACGCAGACCCTCATACTCCTCCGTATGGCGCGGGTAAAGGCGGCAGGTGTCGCATAAGGAATCCGGCCCCAGTTCCTTGTAAAGATCGCAGAGATTTTCATCATTCAGAAAGGCACAGCGGCGGTTGTTCTGGTAAAAACACTCTTCCTCCCAGTCGATCGAATTGCGCAGGCGCTTTCCAAACTCACTCTTCTCATTTCCATACCGCTCCAGGGAATCCTCGTCGATCACGATCTGCCAGCCGGCACAGCACGTATCCGGGCAGTCTCCGGCGGTGCATACAAACTGGTCGTAAAAATGTGGTTTTAAATATCTCATGCTTTTTTGTTTCCTTCTTTATATTTCTGTACGATCCACGCACCAGCCTCGCCGACCGGCATGCCGCTTTTTTCTGCAATTACTGCGGCACTCTCGTACTCTGGGTAAATTTTTTCGATCTCGCCGTGGCGGCAGATCTTGACTGCCGCATGGCCGTACTCGGTTGCGATTGTCGCAAACTCGCGTTTCATCACGGTGCGCTCCATCCGGCAGCGGCGGATGCCGATTGTGGTGGTCTCGGCGAATATGATATTTTCCAACGTCTCCCGCGTTGTATCATCACAGATTACATCCAGCTGGTAAGCCGGGCGGTTTTTCTTCATATAGACCGGGATGTAATGGACATCTCTTGCGCCTGATCGCAGCAGTTTTCCCATGCAGTAGCCGAGCGCCTCGCCGGTGCAGTCATCAATGTTGCACTCCAGCTTCCAGATCGTATCTTTCTCGTCGTTTTCTTCTGTTTCGAGCATCATCGCACGCAGCAGTGACGGGCGCTCATACGTCCGTTTTCCGGCGCCAAGACCTGTTCTGGTACATTTGAAGGATGCCGGCAGTGTCTCTTTGGTACGGATTGCCGCAACAATGGCTGCTCCGGTCGGTGTGACCAGTTCACCCTGGATTCCGGTCGGAACGAGGGTCAGGCCATGTGCCTGTACGATATTTAAAACAGCCGGTACCGGAACCGGGATCATGCCGTGCTGGCATCTGACAAAGCCGCTTCCCTCGCTGAGACCCGTCACGATGACTTCATCCGGCGCCAGGTTATCCAGGCAGACAGCGGCAGACACAATATCCACGATGGAATCGACAGCTCCCACCTCATGGAAATGCACCTGATCAAGCGGCACGCCATGGGCTTTTGCTTCCGCTTCGGCAAGAATCTGGAAAATCCGCTCCGCCAGCGCTCTTGCTCCCGGTGTCAGACCGCCGCTGCGGATAATCGCAAGAATCTCCGGCAGCCCGCGGTGCTCATGATGGTGATGATGCTCCCCTGTGTGATCGTGGTCATGGCTGTGCGCATGCTCGTGGTCATGATGATGCTCGTGATCATGTGGATGGTCATGCACTTCCGCCCCATCCCCGTGCAGATACGCCATATCGTGATCATGGTTCTCATGCTCTGCATCCAGAATCACATTGAAATCGCAGGCATCCAGCCCCGACTTTTTCACTCTTGTAATCGCAATTTCGTATCCCGGCAGTTTCAGGCTTTCCAGTGATTTCTCCAGTACTTCCCGGTCTGCTCCCAGGTCGAGCAGCGCTGCAACGGTCATATCTCCGCTGATTCCGCTCCCGCACTCCAGATATAAACTTTTACTCATCTTGATGTACTCCCATTCTGTTAATCTGTGTTGCAATATATCCGGCTCCATAGCCGTTGTCGATATTCACGACGGCAATTCCGTTCGCGCAGGAATTGATCATCGTAAGCAGCGCCGAAAGACCGTTCATGCTGGCCCCGTAGCCAACGGATGTCGGAACAGCAATCACCGGCTTGTCCACCAAGCCGCCGAGCACGCTCGCCAGCGCCCCCTCCATTCCGGCAACGGCTACAACGCAGTTGGCGCTCTGAATCGTATCGAGACGCGACAGCAGGCGGTGGATACCGCTCACACCGACATCGTAGATACGCTCAACGTTTGCACCGAAGTATTCTGCGGTCTGCGCCGCCTCCTCGGCAACGGAAATATCCGCAGTTCCAGCCGTACAGACCGCAATTTTTCCGATCCGCTTCTTGTCTTTCTTTTCTATTTTTAAAATATGGGACAGCGGATCATACACCACTTCCGGAAACTTTTCGCGGATCAGCTCATACTGATGCTCACTGGCTCTCGTTCCGAAAACCTCTCCGTCCTGCTCATACAGGCGCGTAAAAATCTTCAGCAGATGTTCATCCGCCTTCCGTGCACAGAAAATGACCTCCGCAAATCCGCTCCGGATTTCACGGTGCGTATCCAGCTTCGCATATCCCATCTCCTCGAACGGCTCTTTTTTGAAATATTTCTCTGCCTCCTCGATCGAGATTTCGTTGTTTTTTACTTTTTCTAATACCTCTCTTGCCTCCAAAGCATTCACCTCGTTTTCGTTTTTTCCTTTTTTTCACACCCAAATACGATACAACATAAAAAGAAAGCCGAAACCTCTGCTTTATCAGAACCTTCTCTTTTCTGACACCGCAAATCTCCAGCTTTCTTTATTTTAAACTATGAAGTGCACTTTAAGTCAAGCAGATTCTATACACAAGTATACCCTGCTTTCTGCGTTCCCGCAATGTTTTCTTTTCGCAGTGTGAGTCATCGTATAGAAATAAGAATCCCCGCCGATGCCGCATCAAATGCCGCACCGCCGGGGATTCTGTAAGTTTAACTGTATTCCGCTGTCTTATTTCTCTGCTTCTCTTTTCTTATCCAGTTTTACATTGCGGAAGTACAGCACCATATCTACCGTGATCTCTGCAATGTTCAGGAAATAGAAAGCCCATGCAAGGAAAAAGATCCAGTCTTTGTCCGGGTTGTTCATATAGCTGATAAATTTGTTGGCAATACCGAAAATATATCCGATCCAGATGAACACCTCAAAGTAAAGGCTCTTTCCTTTTGCTGTTCTTGAAGTCCAGGATTTATAAATGGACAGCGGCCAGGACAGGCCAAAGCACAGGATCATCAGTGCTTCCAGTAAGTGGCTTATCATTTCTACAGTCATGTTTTTCTTCCTCTTTCATTTCTTTTTCTGCCGAAAGTCGCTTGCAAGTGTTAATGCCCTGATGTCTTTTCAGCTTGAGACCTGTCTGAAATAATCAGATGGGTCTATGGTCTCTCTTGTATTTCGTCGTTACAAATGTAACCTTTAGTCTTCTTTATGCGCTTCTAAGTATTCTTTTCTTCCCATCTCATACAGGTTATTTCCCTCACAGTCGATGATAACGAAAAGCGGCATATCCTCTACTTCCAGACGGCGAAGTGCCTCTGCACCGAGATCTTCGTATGCGATCAGCTCTGCTTTTTTGATGCATTTTGCAAGCAGTGCGCCGGCTCCGCCGATGGCTCCGAAGTATACGCCATGATATTTCTTCATGGCTTCTACAACTTCCGGAAGACGTGCGCCCTTACCGATCATTCCTCTTGCGCCTACGGACATCATGGTCGGAGCATACGCATCCATACGGCCGCTGGTGGTAGGACCTGCAGATCCGATGACCTGGCCTGGTTTTGCAGGGGTCGGTCCTACGTAGTAAATCGTAGCGTCTGTCGGATCAAACGGGATTTTTTCTCCTCTTGCGAGCGCTTCACACATTCTCTTGTGGCCTGCGTCACGGGAGGTATAGATGGTTCCGGAAAGATATACGGTATCTCCGGCATGCAGTGTTTTTGCCAGTTCTTCTGTTAAAGGCAGCTGAATATGTTTTTCCATGATCAGATCACCTCCGTTTTATGACGGGTAACATGGCAGTTGATGTTAACTGCACACGGCATTCCCGCAATATGAGTCGGCATTGTCTCGATGTTGAGGCCGATGGCTGTGGTTTTTCCGCCGAAGCCCTGCGGTCCGATGCCGAGTTTGTTGACTTTCTCCAGCATTTCTTTTTCCAGATCTGCGTAGAACGGATCCGGGTTCTCGGAATCGATCGGGCGCATCAGTGCTTTTTTCGCAAGCAGTGCACATTTATCGAAGGTTCCGCCGATACCAACGCCGACTACCATAGGCGGGCATGGGTTCGGGCCTGCTGTCTCAACAACTTCCAGGATGAAATCCTTGATTCCCTGAAGACCTGCGGACGGTTTGAACATACGGATCATACTCATATTTTCGCTTCCGAAGCCTTTCGGGCCTACGGTAACTTTGATCTGCTCGCCAGGAACGATCTCGGTGTAGAGCATAGCCGGTGTATTGTCGCCGGTGTTTCCTCTTCTGACCGGATCTTTGACAACGGATTTTCTTAAGTATCCTTTGTCATATCCTCTTCTGACACCTTCGTTGACTGCCTCTGCAAGATCCCCTCCTGCAATGTGCACATCCTGTCCGATTTCCAGGAAAACACATGCCATTCCGGTATCCTGGCAGATCGGCACGTTCTGTGCGTCTGCGATCTCATAGTTTTCTACGATTTTGTCCAGAACACCTTTTGCAATCTCGCCATCCTCGCAGGCACGGCAGCCTGTGATGGCACATTTTACGTCTTCCGGAAGATGGTAGTTTGCTTCGATACAAAGTTTCTCTACCACATCCGTAATGGTACTAGCCTGAATTTCACGCATGGGATTCTCCACCTTTCTTTCCTTGCTATTTTATCATACCGATCATCCAATGGATTTTCAGCACGGAAAGCGTGTCCAGGGACAGTATTTCTGCCCCGGGCCACGCTTTTTCGCGGTTACTGCATTTTACAGGTGTCTTTTACCTGCATAATCCGGCAGAAGCTGCGGAGATACCATACCGGTGTCGATGCCTGCCTCTTTTAAGGTCTCGGCATATTTCTCCACATGATCCAGATTCATCTTTCCAAGTGTTACGTCTTTTGCTTTGGCTGCTGCAGCTTTTCCTGCATCACGGCCAAATACGATAACGTCCAGCAGAGAGTTACCCATCAGACGGTTTCTTCCGTGGATTCCTCCAACTGCCTCACCTGCTACAAGCAGGTTGTTTACCGTATTGGTGAAGCCTTCGCCGTTGATTTCCAGACCGCCGTTCTGATAATGCAGGGTCGGATAAACCAGAATCGGCTCTTTTCTCATATCGATACCATACTGCATGAACATACGGAACATAGCCGGAATTCTCTTCTCAATGGTGCCTTCTCCGTGGATCAGCTCGATCATAGGAGTATCCAGCCATACAGCCTTGCCCTGTGGAGTCTCAACG
Organism: Blautia sp. AF26-2; assembly: GCF_003460955.1. Classification (NCBI taxonomy): domain Bacteria; kingdom Bacillati; phylum Bacillota; class Clostridia; order Lachnospirales; family Lachnospiraceae; genus Blautia; species Blautia sp. AF26-2. The sequence goes on from NZ_QTWD01000004.1 coordinate 88,898, forward strand.
CCCTCGTTGCGGTCGTCGGAGCACTCGCGGATGATGCTTGCTGCAGATACATCACGGGTTTCCAGCGGATGCATGAATGCTTCGCCGTCTACGTTTACGAGCATTGCGCCCAGAGAACGTACTTTCTCGGTTACCAGAGCACCGAAGATCTGAGCCGGGTAAGCAGCTCCGGTCGGATGGTACTGAATGGTATCCTGATACAGAAGCGGAGCGCCTGCACGGTATCCAAGGATCAGACCGTCAGCGGTTGCACCGTAATGGTTGGATGTCGGGAAGTTGTTGTAGTGAAGACGTCCCGCACCACCGGTTGCGATGATAACGGTTTTTGCCTTTGCTACCTGGTACTCGCCAGTCTCCATGTTCTGGAGAACAGCACCTGCAACCTGTCCCTTATCGTCTTTGATCAGTTCTACTGCGGAAGAGAACTCGATTACCGGAATACCGCGGTTGATGACTTCATCACGCAGTGTTCTCATGATCTCTGCTCCAGAGTAGTCACGACATGCATGCATACGTTTTCTGGAAGTTCCGCCGCCGTGCGTAGTTACCATACGGCCGTTCTCATCTTTATCGAACATAACGCCGAGGTTTTCCAGCCAGGAGATTGCATCCGGAGCTTCCATTACGAGCTTGCGGAGCAGTTCCGGTCTTGCAGCAAAGTGTCCGCCGCCGAACGCATCGAGATAATGCTGTGCCGGGGAATCGTTTTCTTTGTCCGCTGCCTGGATTCCACCTTCTGCCATCATGGTGTTTGCATCACCAATTCTCAGTTTGGTGGTAATCATAACGTTTGCGCCAGCCTCGTGAGCCTCGATAGCTGCAGAAGAACCTGCTCCACCGGCACCGATAACCAGTACATCTACGTCATAATCTACTTTGTCAAGGTCGATGTCAACACCGAGGATACGGCTGTTGGACTCCAGCAGATAGCCGAGCTCTGTCGGAACTTTCTCGCCTTTGTTCGGACCGACTTTCAGGGTGATGAAGCCTTCCTCTTTATAGTCCGGATGATATGCTGCAAGAAGGGCATCTTTCTCATCCGCTGTCATTCTTCTTGGCTCTGTTGCCATTCTCTGGGCTCTGGTAGCTTCTACCTTTTTAATAGAGTCCTGCATATTGGCCAGTGTATACATTCGAAATTCCCTCCTTATTTCTCGATCTCACGGTTGTTGTAAAGTTCCTGCATTTCTTCGATCGGTTTCTGCATAACCTGCTCGATCAGATCATCGAATTTTCCTTCTTTGATCTCTGCTACACGGTTCTTTACATGTTCAGACTTCGGAGCAATGTATTTTCCGTTCAGACGTCTTGCCAGTTCTCCTACCATCGGATGGGAGATACCAGCCGGACAGCGGGATGCACAGATTCCGCAGCCGATGCAGTCGAAGGACTCTTCTGCACATTTCTTGAAGTCGCCTCTCTGTGCATATGCAATATACTGCATAACGTTCAGGCTCTGCGGACATCCTTTGGTACATGCATTACATCCAACGCAGCTGTAGATTTCCGGATACAGATCCATCATGACTCTCTGCTCTGCGCTGATCTCTTCAATATCGTAGGTTCTCTTGTCGATCGGATAGAACGGAAGGCTTGCGATATACATGCCGTCTTCTACCTGTGTCTGACATGCCAGACAGGTTTTCAGTTCATTTTTTCCTTTGATTCTGTAGATGGTCGCACATGCACCGCAGAATCCGTGACGGCATCCGCATCCGCGTTTTAACTGATATCCGGCGTACTCCATAGCGGTCATGATGGTCAGATCGCCAGGTACGGAATACTTTTTGCCGTAAACGTAAATATTTACCATTTCCTGCATTTTCTTCAACCTCCGTTTAATATTCGTTCGGTAATTCGTCAATCTCGTCGCAGCGGAAAACCGGGCCGTCTTTGCAGACGTATTTGTCTCCGATGTTGCAGCGGCCGCATTTTCCGATACCGCATTTCATACGAAGCTCCAAAGTGGTGTAAACCTGTGTTTTCTCATAGCCCAGCTCCTGAAGTCCCTGAAGAACAAATTTGATCATGATCGGCGGTCCGCAGATCAGAGCTGTTTTGTCAACGGACATGTTCAGTTCTTTTACATAGTTCGGAACGAATCCTACATGGCCGTCCCAGCCTTCCTGTTCACGGTCAATCGTCAGGTGTACGTTGACATCTTTTGCTTTTGCCCATACTTCCTGGATCTCTTTTAACTGTACCAGATCGTCTTTGGAACGGGAACCGTAAACGATATCTACTTTTCCATAATTGTCACGGTTGTCCAGTACGTAGTTAATGACGGAACGCAGCGGTGCAAGACCGATACCTCCGGCGATGAACAGCAGGTCCTGTCCTTTTAATACAGTTTCTACCGGAAAATGATTTCCGTACGGTCCACGAACCAGGATTTCATCTCCTACGGACATGTTGTGAAGATAATTCGTTAAAGTACCGCACTCCTTGATGGAGAACTCCTGGTACTCTTTGTTTGTCGGGGAAGAGGTAATGGAAAACAGTGCCTCTCCGACACCCGGTACACAGAGCATTGCGCACTGGCCAGGCATATGTTCAAACAGCTTGGTGCCGTCCGGACGAACGATACGGAATGTTTTTACGTCCGGTGTTTCGCGGCGGATATCTGTGATGATACCGACCTGCGGCAGCAAAGCGTTTTTCTTTTCTTCGCTTCCACAACTACAATTGCACATTTACTTGGTACCTCCCATGCGTTTGATTACTTTGACAATGTTCAGCGACTGCGGGCATTTCTCTACGCAGCGTCCACATCCGACGCAGGAATACATTCCGTCGTTGTTGTCCGGGAAGTATACCAGTTTGTGCATGAAACGCTGACGGAAACGCTGCAGCTGTGTGGTACGGTTGTTTCCTGCTGCCATCATGGTGAAATCAGAGTACATGCAGGAATCCCAGCAGCGGTAACGCTGTACACCGTTTCCGGTGTTAAAGTCTTTGATATCGTAGCACTGGCAGGTCGGACAGGAGAACGTACAGGTTCCGCAGCCTAAGCAGGCATCGGAAAGTTCTTTCCACTTCGGATCATCGAAACGCTCTTTTGTCTTGCCTACGCCCCATCCCTCGAGGGAAAGGTTGCTGTTTGGCATCTTGTCGATCAGGGTACGGATTGCTTCTTTCTCAGCCTCTACTTCTTTGGTAAGATCCTGCTCGGTCAGGTAAGCTTTTACAAGCTCGGTCAGTTTCTGGCCTTTTTCGGTTTTTGCTTCCCATGCATAACCGTCAGCTACCTGCCACATAGCAACATCTGCTGCCGGTTCTGCAGCATCGATGCCGAAGGTTTTACAGAAGCAGCTGTCTTCCGGCTCATGACAAGCCAGGGAAACAACGATGCCGTGCTCTCTTCTTGCTGCATAGTAAACGTCTGCAGGCTCGCTTAAGAAAACGCGGTCCAGAACATCGAACGCTCTGACATCGCACGGACGAACGCCGAAGATAGCAAACGGTGCGTCTTTTAATGCAGCCGGTTCAATGCTGGTTTTATTTGCCTTCTGATAGCAGGAGTAAAGAATTTCACTCTGCGGGAAAAAGGCATCTTTCGGGGATTTTACGGTTTTTAAGGTATCGAGATCCACGTCTGCGTCCTCGGTCCAGAAACCGAAATTGGTAATTCCATTGTTTTGTACCGGAAGGAAAAGATCCATCTCCTTTGCAACAGCGGCAAGGAGCTCCGGCATTTTTTCTCTGCTAATCTGATACATCCCTTAACCCCTTTCCTTAACGATACTTGGCTCTACATCTTCCTGTGTGAAGTTGGTGAGCGGTGCACGGCTGTCGGTATCGGCGCCTGCCTGATACTCTCCGTAGAACTCGTCGATATCTTTGATGAATTTACGGTTCAGCAGGTGCAGCGGAATGTGCTGCGGACATACACGGGAACACTCGCCACAGTCGGTGCAGCGTCCGGCAACGTGGAATGCACGGATAATGTGGAACATCTGCTCTTCAAATGTAGTCGTATTTGCTTTCTGTGCGGTATCGTAACGGTCATTATCGAAGACACATTTGATACAGCTGCAGGCCGGACATACGTTACGGCATGCATTACAGCGGATACAGCGGGACAGTTCGTTCTGCCAGAATGCGAAACGCTCTTCCGGAGCCATTGCCTCGAGCTTCTCAACCAGTTCAAAACGGCCTTCTTTTGCCGGCTTCTCTTCGTCGCAGTTCTCTGCCAGCTCGTCGTAGGCAACGTGTTTTCCGCCCTTGCAGGCTTTGCATCTTTCCAGGATAACATCCTCTCTTACGAGCTCTTTGTCGCCGTAAACAGTTGCCACTTTGATGGTATCGCCGTCTTCTGTTACAGCGGTAATACCCTTGCATCCTGCTTCACGGATCTTTTCGATATCGAGTTTTCCATCGCAGCCGATGCCGACGATGTAGGTTTTCTCGCGATCCACACGATGCTCTTTGATTAACTGATTAAAGCTGTAAGTATCACACGGTTTTAAGAAAACGAGTGTTTTTCCTTCTTCTTTCGATGCTTTAATCATGTATTTGCTAAGATTTGCGCCGCAGAATCCGTCGTAGGTAAACTCGGAAAGGCTCTCGGCAGTCTCGAAGAATGCAGGCTCTGCACTGAAATCAGTGTCACCTTTTCTCCAGCCAAGAACACGGACTACGGTACCGTCAGACAGAAGCTCTTTTGCGCGGGATACTAATTTTTCTTGCATCGTAAATCCTCCAATCTGACATTCTTACCAAGGCTTGTAACCTGCTCGATGAACTCGTTCATGGTCTGGGAGAATTTCACACCTTCTGCGGCGGATACCCATTCCACACGGGTACGTCCGTTCTCAATGCCCATGTAATCCAGCATGGAGAACAGCAGAGTCATACGTCTTCTTGCATAATAGTTTCCTGTGCTGTAATGGCAGTCTCCCGGATGGCATCCGCAGAGGATGACTCCGTCAGCGCCCTTCTGGAATGCTCTTAAGATGAAGAGCGGATTGACACGGCAGGAACATGGAACACGGATGATCTTTACGTCTGCCGGATAGGAAAGACGGCTGGAACCTGCCAGGTCTGCTCCTGCGTAGGAGCACCAGTTGCAGCAGAATGCCACGATGACTGGCTTAAATTCTTTGTTTTCGTTGTTATCTATCGGCATATTGCATCTACCTCCGCGAGAATTTGTCTATTGGAGAATCCTTTCAGGTCCATAGCGCCGGACGGACATGCAACGGTACATGCACCGCATCCATGGCAAAGTGCGCCGTTAACGACTGCCACATGTCTGGTTTCACGGATTCCATGGTCGTTGACCTGACGGTCTTCGTAGGAAATTGCGCCGTATGGGCAGACTTTTTCACAGGATGCACATCCATTACAGAACAGCGGATTGGATTCTGCTGTACACGGGTTGGTGGTCAGTTTGTCTTTTGCCAGCAGTCCGACTACTTTGACAGCAGCAGCTCCTGCCTGTGCAACGGTCTCCGGGATATCTTTCGGTCCCTGACATACGCCGGAGAGGAAGACACCTGCGGTCGGGGACTCTACCGGACGCAGTTTTGCGTGTGCCTCAGTAAAGAAATCATTGGTATCCATACTTGCGGTCAGCATGGTAGCCAGTTTTCTTGCATCTTTGCTCGGCTCGATGGCAGTTGCAAGGACAACAAGGTCTGCTTCCATTTTGATCTGACGGTTGTCAAGCAGGTCGGAACCCTGTACCAGAAGACGTCCGTTCGGAGCCTCGGATACTTTTCCTACCTGGCCTTTGATGTAGTCTACATCGAACTCTTCTACCGCACGGCGATAGAACTCATCGAAGTTTTTACCCGGAGTACGAACATCAATGTAGAAAACATGTACGTTGACATCCGGATAATGGTCACGCACCAGCATAGCCTGTTTTGCGGTGTACATACAGCAGATCTTGGAGCAGTAGCTCTTTCCTCTGCAGGTCACGTCACGGGAACCGACACACTGGATAAACACGATATCCTTCGGATGCTCGCCGTTGGAAAGACGTACTACTTTACCGCCTGTCGGGCCGGCAGCATTCATCAGACGCTCCATCTCAAGGGAGGTAATTACGTCTTTGCTCTGGTTGTAATAATATTCGTCAAACTTGTCCAGACTGATGGTATCAAAACCAGTTGCCACAACGATTGCGCCGTACTCTCTGGTGATTACTTCATCTTTCTGGTCGTAGTTTACTGCACCTGCTGCACAGACTTTGGAGCAGATACCGCATTTTCCGGTTTTGAAGTGGATACAGTTTGCAGTATCAATAACCGGTACGTTCGGAACTGCCTGTGCGAACGGTGTGTAGATTGCAGTACGGTTGGACAGGCCTCTGTTGAACTCGCTCAGGTTCTTCTTGGAAGGACATTTCTCCTGACAGAGTCCGCATCCGGTACATTTGTCCATATCTACGTATCTTGCTTTCTTACGGATGTCTACTTTGAAATCACCGACGAATCCGCCAACGCTCTCTACCTCACTGTAGGTATAGATGTTAATCTTCTCATGCGCGTTTACCTCTCCCATACGAGGAGTCAGGATACAGGAAGAACAGTCGAGGGTCGGGAATGTCTTGTCAAGCTGTGACATTCTTCCGCCGATACTCGGGGTCTTCTCTACGATATCTACTTCATAGCCTGCATCTGCGATATCCAGTGCAGTCTGAATACCTGCGATACCGCCTCCGATCACCAGCGCACGTTTTACAACGCGGCTCTCGCCCGGGGTAAGCGGGGTATCCAGCATAACTTTAGCAACGGCTGCACGGGCCAGAATTACGGCCTTCTCGGTAGCCTCTTCCATGTCTTTATGAATCCAGGAACACTGCTCACGAATGTTTGCAATCTCCAGCTGATACGGGTTCAGACCCGCTTTTTCTGCTGCTTTGCGGAATGTTCCTTCATGCATACGCGGAGAGCAGGAACAGATCACAACGCCGGTCAGATGCTCGTTCTGAATGGCATCGATTACTTTCTGCTGACCCGTTTCGGAACACATATACTGATAATCCTCTGCATGTACAACACCCGGCTCTTTGCTGATGACGTCAACAACTTTTTTGACATCAACGGTAGCCGCAATATTTGTACCGCAGTGGCAGACAAATACTCCTATTCTTTGCACTTTTCTCTCACCTTTCTGTGGATGGGTTGTTTTTTACTTTCTATATTTACGGAATGCACTCATCAAAAGCTGCTGCGGAGTCTCATCATCCAGAAGAGCCGGAATTTCATCCGGAGAAAGATAATTCTCTCCTCTCTGACGGATCACGGAAAGACGAACTGCCTCGATCAGTTTGGCAGGTTTTACGTCTCTTGGACAGCGCTCTACACATGCGAAGCAGGAGAGGCATTTCCAGATGGACTTGGAGTTCATCAGTGCTTCCACATCGCCGTTCTGTACGTAAGATACAAACTGATGCGGACGGATGTCCATTTCGTTATAAGCAGGACAGGATGCGGAACATTTACCGCATTTCATACATTTTCTGGTATCCACACCGGCGATGGCACGGATTTCATCGGATGTTGCAATTTTCATGCCTGCACCTCCTCTTTGATGCCGAGTGCTTCTGCAAGAAGCTCGGTAAAGTAGGTAACCGGAAGACCTTCTTTTGTTCCGTTATTGCGCAGGTTGTACATGCAAAGCGGACATGCAGTGATCAGTTCTTCTGCTCCTTTGTAGGATGCGGATGCCATGATCTGGTCTACCATGTTGGATGCCATTTTCTTTTCTTTCAGGGATATGTAGCCGCCGCAGCACTCATTTCTCATCGGATATACGACCGGTGTTGCGCCAAGGGCCTTGATAAAGTCTTCAATGATTGTCGGATTTTCCGGATCGTCAAACTGCATTGTGGTGCTCGGACGAAGCAGCATACAGCCGTAATATGCGCCGATTTTTCTTCCTCTTAATGGGTTTACCACTTTCTCTTTGATCTTGTCAAATCCAACGACGTCACGCAGCACTTCCAGATAATGAAGTACTTTCGTTTCGCCAAGATATGGCTCGGAAAGAGCCATGTAGTTGTTTACTTTTGTCTGAATGTCTTCTACATTCGCCATGTCATCGTTTACGCGTTTGATCACGTGATGACAGGCGGAACAGACTGTGATCAGATCCTGTCCTTTTTCTTTGGCGTCTGCTAAGGCGCGAACCGAAGAAAGTTTTGTGGCGATTTCATCGGATGCCTGTGGATACACAGCTCCGCAGCACTGCCAGTTTTCAATTTCTTCCAGTTCAAATCCCAGAACTTTTGCGCACTCTCTGGCATAATGATCCAGATCTTTTGCTTTGTTCTTCAGCGTACAGCCCGGAAAATAACTGTAGGTCATGGAATTGCTCCTTTCTTACTTGCTCCTGTTGGTTTCCATTTTTCCTGCGGTATCTTCTGTCCGGCACCGGAAAAGTTTCCGGTACTCTTTTTATGTACACCCGGCGGAAAATTTCTTCAGGCGCACGTTAAGGCAGTGGGAGATACCGCTCTTTCGCACTTTCTGCCACTGCCATAAATTTTATGTTTTGAGCTTATTGCCCGCTCTTAGTGCTCGATCTGTGCGATAACTGCTTTTAATGCGTCGGCACTTGCTTTGAGTTTTTCTACTTCCTCTTTTGTCATACGCATCGGAATCTTGCCCTGTACGCCTTTCGGTCCAACGAGGGTCAGTGTGCTTAAGCATACATCCTCGATGCCGTACTCACCGTGCATCATGGAAGATACGGTTGCTACAGAATCGGAAGAAGAAAGAATGGTTGCTACCAGTTTGCATACTGCAACAGATACTGCATAGAAAGTAGCTCCTTTGTTTGCAATAACCTGTCCGCCGGAAGTTCTTACGTACTCCAGCATAGCATCTTTGTCGATCTTGGTTACGTTCCTGCCCATTTTTTCTACGGTGTCGTAGTACTCGTCCAGGCTGACACCGGAAACGTAAGCACCACTCCACGGAATGAAGGAAGTATCACCGTGCTCACCGAATACGTAAGCATGAATGTTTTTCTGTGCAATGTTGAGGTGTTCAGACAGTCCGCAGCGAAGTCTTGCGGAATCCAGCATAGTACCGGAACCAAGGATCTGGTTTTCCGGAAGTCCGGAGATCTTTGTAAACACATAGGTCATGATGTCAACCGGGTTGCTTACAATGATATAGATGGCATTCGGAGCCGCTTTTACGATTTCCGGTGTGATGGATTTTAAGATGTTTACGTTGGTCTGGGTCAGCTCAATACGGGTCTGGCCAGGCTTTCTTGCAATACCGGAAGTAATAATTACGATATCAGAGTCCTTGGCATCCTCATACTCACCTGCGATGATGGAGACCGGATCGCGGAAGCAGGTACCCTGCGCGATATCCATAACCTCTCCCTCTACTTTTTTCTTGTTAATATCGATGAGAACAATCTCAGACGCGATGTCTTCGTTCGACAGTGTATAGGCGATCGTAGATCCAACGCTTCCAGCTCCAATGATGGTAATCTTGCTGCTCATAAATACTCCTTTCTAAAATACCCCTAGTTGGTTTTTGTGATTGATAAATTTTTCACTTTCCTTATCATAGCACTATGACAAGAATTTAACAAGTGTTTTTTTCGAGCATTTTCGTGAAATCTTTTTTCTCACTGAGCCCGTACGCTTCCAGAAGGGGTGTTCTGGATATATTTCAATACAATTATACCATTTTTTGTTCTTTTTCACAAGAATTCTTTCCAAAAACTTACAGCTTTGTCCTTCATCCCGCAGAATTCGTCTTTTTCCGCATGGTTCCCGGGTTTTTGCTTTCTGTGTTTAGTTTCACACGTCTAACTTTCGTTCGTTATATTTTTAACAACTTTTCGTCATACGGGCTAGTTTCTGTCCTTCTTTTCTACATTTTGTAGGATGTATCCGCCAAATTTCCTGTCTGATTTTCATTTCTGCTGCCGCCAGACGCAAAAAAGACACGGATTTTTCTGTTCCGTGTCTTTTTTGCTCTGTTTTTTCTGTTTTTGCTTCTATTCTTCTGTTTCACGAGCCGTTGCCGCTTCGGCAAATGCATTTCCATATTCGGCAAGCGCCTCTTTTGCATAGACGGCATCTGACCGGTACGGCACATTTCCGTTTCCGACGTGCATCGTCACGTCCGCGCCTTTTCCAAGGATCAGAACAACCTCTCCCGGTACGGCGCCAAGAATCGCCTCCCGGATTGCTGCTCCGCGGTCCATGCGGATCTGGAAGGATGCACCTTCCTTTGCTATGTACCCGCCGATCTCCTCACAGATCGCCTGCGGATCTTCGTTTCCCGGATCATCCGGTACGAGGAAAATCCGGTCCGCCCGTTTTCCGGAAATCTCACCCATATCTTTTCTGCGGTTGAATGCTTTTCCGCCCGGGGTTCCGAACACAACGCTTACGCGGCTCCCCGGGTATTCGAGTGCTACGGTATCAAACATTTTTTCAAAACTCAGGCCATTGTGCGCGAAATCCACGATCGCCGTGACCTCGCCCGCGCTGCTCTCATACGTCTCCATCCTTCCCGGAACGGTGACGCCAAGGAGGCTTTCCTTGATCAGCGAAACCGGGATTCCCATCGACCAGGCAGCCGCAATGGCAGCTACGGCATTCTCCACATTGAAGGCTCCGTGCACCGGCAGGGTAAAATCTTCCGAGAAATCCGGTCCTGCCACATGGAAATAGAATTTTCCTCTGCCCGGCTTGATATCACTCACGCGGATTACAGCATTTTCTTTCGATCCAAACGTAACGACGCGCTCACATTTTGCCGCAGCTTTCAGGATTTCCCCGATATGGTCGCTGTCCAGGTTCACGCAGGCGCAGGTGCAGCGGTCGAAGATCTTTAATTTCGACTGGAAATAATCATCAAAATCCTTGTGCTCCGTCGGGCTGATGTGGTCCTTGGAGATGTTCAGGAAAATGGCGGTATCAAAATGCGTGTTTCCGACTCTCTCGTATTTGAGCGCCTGGGAGGATACTTCCATCACCATATGGGAAAGGCCTGCATCTACGGCATTGCGCATATGACGGCACAGCTCCAGGGATTCCGGCGTGGTGAGCGTTGATGCTTCTCTCGTCTTTCCGTCGTAATATTCAATCGAACTTAACAGTGCACATCCGTTTCCGCCCTGTTTTTTCAGGCAGGCATCGAGCATCGACTGCAGGTAGTAGGCTGTCGTTGTCTTTCCTTTTGTTCCGGTCAGCGCCGTGACATGCAGCGACTTTGCCGGATAATCGTAAAACGCCTCACCCAGCACAAACTGTGCTTTTCTGGCATCGTTGACGATGAGCGCCGGAATTTCTTTTCCCGCTTCGTATTTTTTTTCACTTACATAGGCAACAGCACCGCGGTTTACGGCGTCTTTTAAGTATGCCTCTTTGAATGCAGCTCCTTTGCAGAGAAACAGCGTTCCCTGATCAGCTCCGCCCGAAAAATACGTTACGAGGGTAACGGGTCTGTCCTCTCCTTCTTTTCCTTCCGGCTCTGCAAATTCCACCAGAAGGCCTTCCTGCTCCAGAAGTTTCTTATATTCTAATACCGACTGTTTCATAGGATATCTTCCTCTCTTCTATGGGATTCTTTTTCAGCTTTCCTAAAATCCAGGCTCCATTATACCAGAATTGAAACAGCTTGTCCATCTTGCGGCACGGCTTACATCATCTGCGCATTTTTCTCAAAAAGAGAACGAAGCGTTTTTGCGCAGTACAGGTACGCCGGAACGAGAAACAGATCGGCGAGAATCCATGCCACCGGGCTTGCGAAGCAGACTGCGGTGTAACCAAAATACGGAACCAGGAAAAAGGCTACCACCGAACGGCCGATCATCTCGCAGACGCCGGCAAGGATTGCAAATTTGCTGAAGCCCATGCCCTGCACGGTAAAGCGTACGACATTGACAAGGGTCAGCGGAATGTAAAATACCATGTTGATCAGCAGCATCTGACGCGCCTGGTCGAGGATGACCGTCTCAGATGCATCTACAAAGAGAAGCGAAATCTGGCGGGACCACAGAAACATGACTCCTAAAATGACCACGGAATACACGCTTCCAATAATGGAACTTGTCAAAATACCGGTGTTGACACGATCCATCTTCTTCGCACCGACGTTCTGTCCGGCATACGTCGCCATAGTGGAGCCGAGCGCGTCGAACGGACAGCAGCAGAACATGGAAATTTTACCGGCAGCCGTAACAGATGCAACCGCAGTGGAACCAAGGCCGTTGACAGCGGTCTGCAAAATAACACTTCCGATCGCGGTGATTGAATACTGCAGTCCCATTGGGATTCCCATATTGCACAGATTAAGCACATAATGCTTGTGCAGCTTCCAGTCCTCTCTCGTAAAAGCAAGGATGGTGAATTTTTTCTTCATATAAAAGAGACACAGGAATCCAGAGACTCCCTGCGCGATAATCGTCGCCCACGCGGTTCCCGCTACTCCCATCGGGCGGACCAGCGCAAGATCTAGCACGATATTCAGTATTGAAGAGATACCGAGGAAAATCAGTGGGGAGCGGCTGTCGCCGAGGCTCCGCATGATTGCTGATGTCTGGTTATAGAGCACCATAAGCGGAATTCCGAGGAAAATAACAAAGATGTAAGCGTATGCACCGTCCAGAATATCGGACGGGGTTTTCATCAGAATCAGAATGTCGCGGCACCAGATGCAGACAAGAACGGTCATCACCACGGAAAGAATACCGGCCAGGACGGCTCCATTTCCTACATACCGGCACAGCGCTTTCCGGTCTCCTGCCCCGAACATCTGCGCAACCGGAATTGCAAATCCGCTGCAGACTCCCATACAGAATCCCACGATCATAAAGTTGATCGAACCTGTGCTTCCAACAGCCGCGAGCGCTTTCGCGCCTAAGAATTTTCCTACAATAATCGTATCGACCATGCTGTAAAACTGCTGGAACAGCATGCCGAGCAGCAGCGGCAGTGCAAACCCCAGAATCAGTTTTACCGGGCTGCCGTTTGTCAGATCTTTTACTGCACTTTTCTTTGTTGCCATGTGATGTCCTCCCTATTGTCGTATGTTTTTGCTTCCCCTTTTTGTCGAATCTCATGCCATTTTATATCTTGTTTTCTCAGAATGCAATCCCGTAATACTGCCGAATTAAGAGACGTTTTTTCATCACTTTTACGTGTTTTTGACATGGCGGCCGCCTGTGCAGGAATTCTGTTTTTTTGCGCACGCCAAAAGCGGCTGCGGCAGGTTCCCGTTCCGGAACGCTGTGCCGCAGCCGCTTTGCTGTTCTTTCTTATTTTGCAAATTCTTTCTTTTTCCACTGAAGCAGAATCATCACAGCCACCAATGCGGTCAGAAAATCAGAAACCGGCTGGGAGGCAATAACACCGGAAAAACCGGCAAGTTTTGAAGCGCAGAAAATTACAATGGCAAAAATCACGCCCTGACGTCCTGCTGAAAGAATCATTGCTCCTGCCCCGTTTCCGATCGCCTGGAAAATACAGGTCGATGCGAGTACGATACCAACAAACGGCATACCAATGAGCTGGACGCGGAGGATCTGCTGGGCCACTGCAATGACATCCGCCTCTTTTAAGAACAGTCCCACGAGAAGCGGAGCCGCCGCACCGAGCACAACCGCCATTCCGGCACCGGTCAGCACTTCCAGGAGGAAGGCAAAGCGGATCGTCTCACTGAGACGTTTTTTATTTTTCGCTCCATAATTGTATCCGACCAGCGGCTGTCCGCCAAAAGCGAAACCGACCATCACAAGAACAGAAATCATAATAATTTTCAAAGCAATTCCCATCGCTGCAACTTTGTCCGTTCCATACGGCTGCAAAAATCGGTTCGTCAGCGTCACGCCGATGCTCTGCATGAAGTTTGTGACGGATGCCGGAATGCCGATGGCAAGAACGGCGAGCACCTCTGCTCCGGTCATTTTCAGTTTTCGGAAATCGACGGAGAGATAGCGGCATTTCTTTATCATAAAGATAACATAGAAAATATCACCGCAGATGTTGCCGATCACCGTTGCAATCGCTGCTCCGGCTGCTCCCATGCCGAGCGTGTAAATAAAGATCGGGTCAAAAATGATGTTGACAACGGCTCCCAGCATTGTTCCGATCATCGAGGCTTTTGCGAAGCCCTCGGTCCGAAGAAGATTGTTCGGCGTCAGCTGCAGGATGATAAACGGTGCGCCGAGTGCAATCCACTGGTAATAGTCCCCCGCATACTGCCACGTCGTCTCATCACAGCCAAGCAGGCCAAGGATCGGCTGTTTGGCGGCAAGCAGGATGATGCTGACCGCAATGCCGACAGCAATCGCTGCGTAAAAGCAGAATACGCTGATCCGTCTTCCGTCCTCGTACTCTTTTTTACCGAAGAGGCGCGAAATGACGGAACTGCCGCCGACGCCGAAGATGTCACCGAGTGCAATCATCAGCGTGAAAATCGGTGTGCCGAGCGATACGCCGGCAATCAGTGCCGTGTTTCCGGTCCGCGCGATGAAAAAAGTATCTACCATATTATAGATCAGCGACACGACCATGCCGAGCACGACCGGAAGTGCGAGCGTCATATATGCTTTGGACACTTTTGTTTTCTCAAATAATTCGTTTTCCATTTTGAAAACTCCCCTTTCCTCTTTTTCGGTTACAGTTCACTGGTACCCAGCGAACTGTAACATTCGCAGCCCTCATTTAAAGTTTTGCTGTGCAAAAGGAGGACTGCTCACACCTGAATCACTTTCTTACGCAGCGAAACAGCAAGTGTTTCACTGCTGAGTGAACAGTAACCTTTTTCATTCTGGTTTATCTTAGCAGACTTTCTTGCTTTTTCTTGTGTCATATGTCACAATAAAGAAAAAGTTTTCCAAAAAATTTTTCTGTGAAAGGATTTTCCTATGAAACGAATTTTTGATCCGGCTCTGCTGGACTTTTATCTTCAGAAACATGAGATCTCATCTCTTTTCGATACCCCGGATCTCGCATTTTCTCTGTATCAGTTTGAAAAAGGCGAACGGCTCGACACGCTGAATCCGGAGGAATACCTCTCGTTCCTCGTGGACGGTTCCATCGAGATCAGCGCCAACCGCGCCGACGGCACGAGCTACCCGATCGGCTATCTCGACGGCTTTACCTGCATCGGCGATATGGAATTCTGCGGAAAACGCGATGATACGCACCAGATCGAGGCACGCACCACCGCGCTTTGTATTGTTCTGCCGCTCGCTTCCACGAAAGAGCTTCTGCTGAACGACAACCGCTTTTTACGATATCTTTTAAACTCTGTCACCGAAAAGCTGATGCTTTATTCCAGCTCCCAGTCGAATTTTTCCACGCTCGAGGAATCCTTCCTCTCTTATCTCTCAGAGCGCTGTCCGGATCAGACGTTTTCCGGCGTGGAAAAGATGGCCATGCAGCTCCACTGCAGCCGCCGCCAGCTCCAGCGAGTTTTAAAGAAGCTGCTCGAAGAAGGACAGCTTGTGAAACTTTCGAAAGGTTCTTACCGCCTCAGCTGAAAACGCCATCGCTTCCTTATTTCCACGATTCCAGGATCGATGTTCCGATCGTTCCCTCCGGCATTTTTACGCCGAAGTTCTCTGCAACGGATGCGCCGATCACAGCGAAGGTGTCCTTCGTCTCCTGAAGGCCGCTCTCCTTCATAGACGGTGAGTACGCAAGGAGCGGCACCTGTTCTCTGGTGTGGTCCGTTCCGGTATAAGTCGGGTCGTTGCCGTGGTCTGCCGTGATCAGGAGCAGATCGTCGTCTTTTAACTGCTCCAGCAGCTTTCCAAGGTTCACATCGAATTTTTCAATCTCTTTTCCGTAGCCTTCCGGGTTTCTTCTGTGGCCCCAGAGTGCATCGAAATCGACGAGGTTGACAAAGCACAGTCCGGTAAAATCTTTTCCTGCCGTCTCAATCGTCTGCTCCATGCCGTGGACGCTGCTCTTGGATTTCAGACTCTCCGTGATGCCCTCGCCGCAGAAAATATCGTTGATTTTTCCGATGCTGATGACATCATATCCTGCCTCCTGCATCGCGTTGAGCACGGTTTTTCCCGTCGGTTTGACAGCGTAGTCGTGACGGTTTGCGGTGCGGACGAACTCTCCTTTTTTCTTTCCGACGTACGGTCTTGCAATGACACGGCCGACTTTCCACTCGTCTTTCATGGTCAGCTCACGGGCAATCTCGCAGTAATGATACAGCGTCTCCAGTCCCATCGTCTCCTCGTTGCCGCAGATCTGCAGTACGGAATCCGCCGAGGTATAGACAATCAGTTCTCCGTTTTCGATCTCGCGCTCTGCCAGCTCATCGAGGATCTCCGTTCCGCTCGCCGCCTTATTGCCGATGATCTTTCTGCCGGTTCGTTTTTCCAGCTCGTCGATCAGTTCTTTCGGAAATCCGTGGTCGGTGAACGTAACGAACGGCTTTGTCGTGTAAATTCCCATCATCTCCCAGTGGCCGGTCATGGTGTCTTTTCCGTTGCTCGCCTCGTTCAGCCTTCTGGCGTAACCCTTTGCCTCATCCTCTGTCACACCGCAGAGATTTCCCATGCCAAGGCGGCGCAGGTTCGGGATTTCAAGGCCTCCCTGACTCTCCCAGATGTGGCCGAAGGTATTGACACCGACATCCCCAAACTTCTCCGAATCCGCCATCGCCCCGATTCCGAGAGAATCCAGGACGATCAGAAAAATACGGTTATATTTTCTCATACTCTTTACTCCTTTCTTTTTAACTCAGCTCAAACATTCCATGATAGAGCTGATAATATTTTCCTTTCTGTGCCAGAAGTGCGTCGTGGTCGCCGCGCTCTACGATATTTCCCTGCTCCAGCACCATGATCGCATTGGCGTTTCGCACGGTGCTTAAGCGGTGGGCGATGACAAATACGGTTCTGCCCTCCATGAGCTGGTCCATTCCTTTTTCGATCAGCGCCTCGGTTCTGGTGTCAACGGAGGATGTTGCCTCGTCAAGAATCAGCACCGGCGGATCGGCAACGGCGGCACGGGCAATCGCGAGAAGCTGGCGCTGGCCCTGGGAGAGGTTGGCTCCGTCGGAGGTCAGCATCGTGTCGTAGCCATTCGGCAGACGGCGGATGAAGGAATCCGCATTCGCAATTTTGGCCGCATGTTCAATTTCTTCCTGCGTGGCATCGAGTTTTCCAAAACGGATGTTTTCTGCTACGGTTCCCGTGAACAGATGGGTATCCTGCAGAACGATACCGAGGGAGTGGCGCAGAGCGTCTTTTTCGATATCTTTTACGTCAATGCCGTCGTAGACAACCGCGCCGCCCTGGACGTCGTAGAAACGGTTGATCAGGTTCGTGATCGTCGTTTTTCCGGCTCCTGTGGAACCGACAAAAGCAATTTTCTGGCCTGGTTTGGCATACAGGCTGATGTTCTTTAAGATCAGACGGTCTGCCGTGTAGCCGAAATCCACGTTTTCAAAACGCACATCGCCCTTTAATTCCGTCATCGTTCCGTCCGGGCGCTTCCATGCCCAGCGGCCTGTTGTCTCTTCGCAGACGGCAAGTGCGCCGTTCTCTTCTTTTACGTTGACCAGTTCCACTTTTCCCTCATCGATTTCCGGCTCCAGGCTCATCACGTCGAAGACACGCTCCGCACCGGCGAGCGCTGAGAGAAGGAAGTTGCTCTGCTGGGTGAACTGGTTGATCGGAAGCGCCGCCTGGCGGACAAAGACAAGGTAGCTTGCCAGGCTTCCGATATCGGCTTTTCCGTGCAGGGCGAGAAGGCCGCCGAGCACTGCCACAATCGCATAATTGACATACGAAATGCTGACAACGACAGGAACCATCGTCGCCGCATACCCCTGCGCGCCGGTTCCCGCTTTCCGGAGCTCCTCATTCTTTTTGCAGAATTCCGTAAAGCTCTCTTCTTCGTGGTGGAACACCTTGACGACTTTCTGTCCGGTGATCAGCTCCTCAATATAGCCGTTCAGTTCTCCGAGGCTGTTCTGCTGCTTCGTATAATAACCCTTGCTGCGCTTTCCGCTGAACTTGATATACCAGAACATGATACCGTAGCACACCGTTACAATCAGCGAGAGCCGCCAGTTTAGGATATACAGCAAGGTCAGTGTTCCCACAATCTGGATGAAGCTCTGGATAACCATCGCAAAACTGTTGTTCAGGGCATCTGCCATCGTGTCGATATCGTTCGTGAAAAGACTCATGATATCGCCGTGGCGTCTGCTGTCGAAGAACTGCAGCGGCAGTGTCTGGACGTGTTCGAACAGATCGCGGCGGATATCAAATACAACCTGCTGTGCTGCTTTTACCATGGTCTGCGTGTAGCCGTATGCTGCGAGTGCGCCGCACCCGAAAATGAGTGCCGTAATCAGCACGCCGCGCAGCAGTGTGTGCACATCTCCGTCCGCCAGTCCGTTGACAACCGGGCGGATCATATACGTTCCAAAGAGGTTGGCTCCCGCGCTGATTGTTACCAGTACCGCTACGACTGCGAGCATTTTTTTGTGCCGTCCCAGATAAGACAGGAAGACGCGCAGCGTGTGTTTCAGGTTCTTTGGTTTCTTTCCGCTATAAGCTCTCGCTGCCATTTTCGTCTCCTCCTTTCATCTGTGAGGCGTAAATTTCCTGATAAATCGGGTCATCCGCCAGCAGTTCAGCGTGCGTGCCGATCCGGTGTACTTTTCCGTCATCAAGAATGATGATCTGATCCGTATTCATGACGGATGTTACTCTCTGCGCAATGATAATTTTTGTGACATTCTTCCGCGCCGCCAGTGCCTCGCGGATCTTTTTCTCCGTTGCCGTGTCGACCGCACTTGTCGAATCATCGAAGATCAGGATTTTTGCCTTTCCGATCAGCGCACGCGCGATGCAGAGACGCTGCTTCTGGCCTCCGGAGAGGTTGCTTGCGCCCTGCTCGAGCACGGTGTCGAGGCCGTCCGGCATGCGGTTCAAAAATTCATCCGCACACGCCGCGCGGCATGCTTCCCAGATCTCCTCATCGGATGCATCCACATTGCCCCATTTCAGGTTTTCACGCACGGTTCCGGAGAACAGCACGTTTTTCTGCAGAATGATATTGACTGCATCGCGGAGAGCGGCAAGATCGTACGCGCGCACATCCTTTCCGCCGACGCGGACGGTGCCGCGGCTGGTATCATACAGACGCGGAATGAGCTGCACCAGCGTCGTTTTCGAAGAACCTGTTCCTCCGAGGATTCCTACCGTCTGACCAGCTTTGATCTTCAGCGTAACATCGGAGAGTGCGTACTCTTTTGCTTCTTCTTTGTATTTAAACGATACGTTGTCAAACTCCACGCTGCCCTCTGTCACTTCTGTTACACCATTTTCCGGCGAGGTGAGCACGATTTTCTCATCGAGCACCTCGACAATCCGGTGTGCGCTCGCCATGGAACGGGTCAGAAGCAGGAAGACGTTTGCAATCATCATCATCGAGTTCATGACCTGCATGACGTAGCTTAGAAATCCGGTCAGGTTTCCGACGGCAAGCTGTTTTTTCAGAATCATATTTCCGCCGAACCACAGAATCAGCACGATCGCGGTATACATGACGCCCTGAAATGCCGGCAGATTCAGCACGGCGTAGTGGAACGTCTGCTCGCTCGCTGCGGTCAGGTCGGTGTTGACCTCGTTGAATTTGTCTTCCTCGTACTCATCCCGCACGAAAGCTTTGACGGCACGGATCGCGGTCAGCCCCTCCTGGACAACGTTGTTCAGGCGGTCCACCATGGACTGCAGTTTTGTGTACATCGGGGCAACTCTCCGCACAATCAGGGAGAGAATAAAGCCAAGAAGTGGGGTACATACAAGGAATACAAATGCCAGCCGCGGATTCATATAGAATGAAAGGCCGACTCCCATAATCAGAAGCGACGGTCCGCGCGTGATCGGGCGGAAGCCGGCGCTTACCATATTCTGGATGACGGTAACATCCGTCGTCATACGGGTGATCAGGGATGATACCGCAAAGTGGTCGAGGTTGGAAAATGCATACTGCTGCATTTTCTCATACTCCGCCTTCCGGATCTCAGCTCCCCAGCCGTACGTCGCCCGCGCCGCAAAGTGCGCGTATAAAATTCCGGTCACAAGCGCACAGAGCGCGCAGATTCCCATCTGGATTCCCTTGCGGTAAATGTAAGGGATATCGCCGTTCGCAACGCCGATGTCAATCAGATTGGAAATCAGAATCGGAATAAAAAGTTCAAAACACGTTTCTACCAATACCAGCACTGCTCCGAAAATCATATCCCGCTTGTAGGGACCTGCATACGAGAGCAGACGCTTCATATCATTCATCTTCTGTCATTTCCTCCTTTTGCTGTTTTTCGGAGTCCATTTTACCATACCCCGGCACGATTTTCAACGCGCCGAAATAATCCCTTTTACCCCAAAAATCCCCTTTTCCCAACAACTTTTCTGTCGTCAGAAAAAGAGGATCGTTTTCTGGAAACTTAAGTCTACCTTTTGAACGCATTGACCAGTGACACACCGGAAACCGCCGCCTCTCCGACAAATCCGATAACAAACACGTCCGCAATTCCGACCAGAGCCACCAGAAGCTGCTCTAGGAAAAGCGGAATAATCAGCTTTTTCAAATCCTGATTTGTAAACATAAAACCCCTCCTGCCATTTTTCTTTCTGTCTCTATTTTAGACATCTAACAGCTCATTTGTCTAATGCTTATTCTAAATGGCAGTTCATACGCGGATTGCATATTACACTTCACAGAAATCTCTTTTCACTTTCTCACACAGCTTGCCATACACACGCTCCACAAACCACGGCTCTGTCGATTTTTCTGCGATCCGCTCCACCGGAATCCAGCCGACTGCGCTGTTTTCATCCGGCTTGCAGCGGATTTCCTGTACCGGGTCTGCTTCCATGAGATATGTCACATTCAGATGGAGATGTGTCGTCACGTACTTTCCGCGCTTCACATGGCCGTCCACCGACAGGATTTCGAGCGAGAATGGCTGATCCGATAAGAGCTTCACCTCTTCAATCCCGGATTCCTCCTTCACTTCTCTTACCGCCACGCTGCAAAGATCCGCATCTCCGTCCGCGTGGCCGCCGAGCCATGCCCAGGAATGGTAAATATTGTGATACGCCATCAGCACCTGCTTCCGATCCGGGCTTACGACCCAGGCGGAGGCAGTCAGATGTGCGGTCTCATTTTCCCGCGTCAAAATATCGCATCCGCTCTCCATCCATTTCAGCAGAATCGCCCGATCCCGCTCTTCCTGCTCATTGTACGGACGGTATTCCCGGATCTGCCGCAGCAGGTTTTCTTTGGCTGTTTCATTCTGCATCCGTTTTCCCTCCCACTTTGATTTTAAACGATTGATAAAAAAGACCCCGGCGCCTGTATTTCTACAGACCGCCGGGGTCTCCTTACGTTTGAACACAAATCATGCTACTGCATGAAAATCCTGATTCGGACAGATTCTGCTTAAATTAAGCGTTCTTCTGAGCGATAGCTGCCTGAGCTGCTGCCAGACGGGCGATCGGCACACGGAACGGTGAGCAGGAAACATAGTCCAGACCCAGTTTGTTGCAGAACTCTACGGAGCTCGGATCTCCACCGTGCTCACCGCAGATACCTACGTGCAGAGAAGAGTTAACCGGTCTTCCAAGATCGATAGCCATCTTCATCAGCTTGCCAACGCCGTCCTGATCGAGTTTTGCGAATGGATCGTTCTCGAAGATCTTAGCGTCATAGTAAGCGTTCAGGAATTTACCAGCATCGTCACGGGAGAATCCGTAAGTCATCTGAGTAAGGTCGTTGGTTCCGAAGCAGAAGAAGTCTGCCTCTTTTGCGATCTCATCTGCAGTCAGAGCTGCTCTCGGGATCTCGATCATGGTACCAACTTCGTATTCAAGGTCGCTGCCTGCTGCTGCGATTTCAGCGTCAGCGGTCTCTACTACGAATTTCTTAACGTATTTCAGCTCTTTGATATCGCCAACAAGCGGAATCATGATTTCCGGTTTTACATTCCACTCCGGATGAGCTTTCTTCACGTTGATGGCTGCGCGGATTACTGCGCTTGTCTGCATCTTAGCGATTTCCGGATAAGTTACAGCAAGACGGCATCCACGATGACCCATCATCGGGTTGAACTCATGCAGACCAGCGATGATTGCTTTGATCTGCTCAACAGATTTGCCCTGTGCGTCAGCCAGTTTCTTGATGTCCTCTTCCTCAGTCGGAACGAACTCATGAAGCGGCGGATCCAGGAAACGGATGGTAACCGGGTTGCCTTCCAGAGCTTCATACAGCTTCTCGAAGTCTCCCTGCTGCTCCGGAAGGATCTTAGCAAGTGCTGCTTCTCTCTCTTCTACGGTCTCAGCACAGATCATCTCACGGAATGCATCGATTCTGTTGCCTTCGAAGAACATATGCTCTGTACGGCAAAGACCAATACCTTCTGCGCCAAGCTCACGAGCTTTTTTAGCGTCTGCCGGAGTATCAGCGTTTGTACGAACTTTCATGGTTCTGTATTTATCTGCCCAGCCCATGATTCTTCCGAACTCGCCAGCGATGGTAGCGTCTACGGTCGGGATCAGTCCGTCATAGATGCATCCTGTAGAACCATCCAGAGAGATGCAGTCTCCCTCGTGGAACTCTTTGCCAGCCAGTGTGAATTTCTTGTTTGCCTCGTCCATTACGATATCACCGCAACCGGATACACAGCAGGTTCCCATACCACGGGCAACTACGGCTGCGTGGGAAGTCATACCACCACGAACAGTCAGGATACCCTGTGCAGATTTCATACCTGTGATATCTTCTGGGGATGTCTCAAGACGAACCAGAACAACTTTTTCTCCTCTTTCAGCCCATGCAACAGCGTCATCAGCTGTGAAGACGATTTTACCGCAAGCAGCTCCCGGAGATGCTCCCAGTGCTTTTGCCATTGGAGTAGCCTCTTTCAGTGCTTTTGCATCGAACTGCGGATGAAGCAGAGAGTCAAGGTTACGAGGATCGATCATTGCAACTGCCTCTTCCTCTGTTCTCATTCCCTCATCTACAAGGTCGCAGGCGATTTTCAGAGCAGCTTTTGCTGTTCTCTTACCGTTACGTGTCTGCAGCATGTACAGTTTACCGTGCTCTACAGTGAACTCCATGTCCTGCATATCTCTGTAGTGTGTTTCCAGAGTTTTGCAAACTTCTTTGAACTGTTTGAAAGCTTCCGGGAATTTCTCTTCCATCTCAGAAATGTGCATAGGTGTACGAACACCGGCAACTACGTCCTCGCCCTGTGCGTTGGTAAGGAACTCACCGAACAATCCGTTCTCTCCTGTAGCAGGATCACGGGTGAAAGCAACACCTGTACCACAGTCATCTCCCATGTTTCCGAATGCCATCATCTGTACGTTAACAGCGGTACCCCAGGAATACGGGATGTCGTTGTCACGACGATAAACGTTTGCTCTCGGGTTGTCCCAGGAACGGAATACGGCTTTTACAGCCTCCATCAGCTGTACCTTAGGATCGGTCGGGAAATCCTCACCGATTTTAGCTTTGTACTCAGCTTTGAACTGCTCAGCCAGTTTTTTGAGGTCATCTGCGTCAAGATCTACGTCCTGTTTTACGCCTTTCTCCTCTTTCATCTTGTCGATCAGCTCTTCGAAGTATTTTTTACCAACTTCCATAACTACGTCAGAGAACATCTGAATGAATCTTCTGTAGCAGTCCCAAGCCCAACGTGGGTTGCCGGAAGCCTGTGACAGAGTTTCAACAACCTCTTCGTTCAGACCAAGGTTCAGGATGGTATCCATCATACCTGGCATGGAAGCTCTTGCTCCGGAACGTACAGAAACGAGCAGCGGATTCTTAGCGTCTCCGAATTTCTTTCCTGTGATTCCTTCCATTTTATCGATTGCTTCCATGATCTGACCCATGATCTCGTCGTTGATCTGTCTGCCATCCTCATAGTACTGTGTACAAGCCTCGGTTGTTACCGTGAATCCCTGTGGTACAGGAAGTCCCAGGTTTGTCATCTCAGCCAGGTTTGCGCCTTTTCCACCGAGAAGGTTACGCATGTCTGCATTACCTTCAGTGAACATGTAAACCCATTTTGCCATTGTTACTTTTCCTCCTACTTGTAATTTTGATAGGTTATAGTAAAGTATTTCCAGATTGCCCTGGATGATACGTTCACCCTATACTGATTGCACCGAAAAGAAAGATATTCTCGGGCGCACACATTTATTTTACCATAAGAATATCTTTAGTCAATAAAAATATGGCAAATTTTCGGTATTTTTTTTAATTTACAGTTCACTCGTGTGTTCTGGCGGGCAAATTTCATGCTTGCATGAAAATTTGTTTGCAAGAACACACGAAAGGAGCGCCGAGAAATGAGCAAAAGGAGCTGCGCAGCAGCGGAAAGCGCTGAAAGCGCTGAAAGCGCAGTTTTGCGAATGGCGCGGGTGAACTGTATCGTCTGTGCCCCTGTTATGTTTTATTATATCAGCTTTTGGTTACTTTTTACAGGGTTTTTTGTAATTTTCGCGTAAAAAAAGAAGTATCGCACAATTTTTTTCATTTTACGATACTTCTTCTTCTATTTTTCCCGGTAAATTTTCGGAATTGTTCGATTTTATGCTTTCAAAATTACGGTTTTGATTACGAAATACAGCAGCACAATCACACCGAGTACGATACGGTACCAGCCGAAGGCTTTGAAATCGTGCTTCTTGATGTACTGCATCAGGAATTTGATGGCAAAAATCGATACCGCAAATGCCACCAGCATGCCGACGATCATGATCGCCACCTCAACACCGGTAAAGGCAAAGCCGTGTTTTACCAGTTTTAAAAGGCTCGCGCCGAACATAACCGGAACGGCAAGGAAAAACGTGTACTCCGATGCGAGCTCTCTCGAGCATCCCAGCAGGATACCGCCGATGATGGTTGCCCCCGAACGGGAAGTTCCCGGTACGATGGAAAGGAGCTGGAAAACACCGATATACAGTGCATTTTTCCAGGTAATTTCTTTGATTTTCGTTGCAGACGGAGTTCTCGTCTTGTTGTAATTTTCAATAACGATGAATAACACACCATAGATAATCAGCATCAGGGCTACAACCACGTAATTCATCAGATGTGCCTCGATCCAGTCGTTGAATGCCAGACCAATGACAGCTGCCGGCAGGCATGATACAACAATCTTAAACCACATGATGATTTTGTCCAGATAACAGTAATTGTCTACAAAGTTCTGAATACCTGCAAAGACCTTGTTGTCGCTTGGATTGGCAAAATAGCTCCGGCTTCTGGCTTTACTTTTACCATGAAACGGCCAGAGATCCCAGAAATAGATGACGACAACCGCAAGGATTGCACCGAGCTGGATGACAACTTCAAAAACATTCTTGAAATCAGCTGTCACATTCAGCTTAATAAACTCATCTACCAGAATCATGTGGCCGGTGCTGCTGATTGGAAGCCACTCGGTAATGCCCTCTACGATACCCAGCAGGATAACCTTTAACCACTCAATGATGTTCATACGATATGTACCTTTCTCTTTTTGAATTGGATGCCCTTTTCTGGCATTCTATTAAAAATCTATCATACTTATGCTAAAAACACAAGCGCGTCACGTTTTCTTTTTTTGTAAAATCCATTCAAACCCACATTCGGCCAAAAAAGCTCTCTGCCGCTTTGTTTCTGCAGCAGAGAGCTTTTCTTTGCTTTATGCTTCTATCATGCTTATCTCTTGTCGATCGTTGCGATATCGATCAGGGTCAGCTTCTTCACATCTGTATTTTCCAGACTGGTTACGAGTGCGGTTGCGGTATCCAGAGAGGTCAGTACGTTGACACCTGTCTCGATCGCGTTCCGGCGGATGACGAATCCGTCCTTGGAGTGCTCAACACCCTGGGACGGAGTATCGATGACGAGGTCGATCTTGTGGCCGAGGATCAGGTCCATCAGGTTCGGGGACGGCTGCTCGATCTTGTTGGTGCGGATCGCATTGACGCCGTTCTCGTTCAGGGCTTTCGCGGTATTTCTCGTCGCATAGATCTTGTAGCCGAGAGCCTGGAATCTCTGCGCAATCGGAATGATATCCTTTTTATCCTCATCCTTTACCGTGATAATCATGTTTTTATTTTTTGGCAGGTTGATTCCGGCGCCGAGGAATGCTTTGTAAAGAGCCTCGTTGAAGGTCTTTGCAATACCCAGGCACTCACCGGTGGATTTCATCTCCGGTCCAAGGGCGATATCTGCGCCGCGGATCTTCTCGAAGGAGAATACCGGCATCTTGATGGCAATGTAATCTGCCTCTCTCTGCAGACCCGGCTCGTAGCCAAGCTCGCGGATCGTGTGGCCGAGGATGACTTTCGTTGCCAGCGGCACGATCGGGATTCCGGTTACCTTGCTGATGTACGGCACGGTACGAGAAGAACGCGGGTTGACCTCGATGACGTAAACATCCTCACCGCATACGATGAACTGGATGTTGATCATACCGATGACATGCAGGGATCTTGCCAGACGTTTCGTATATTCTACGATCGTATTCTTTGCATGCTGGCTGATGCTCTGTGCCGGATAAACCGAGATACTGTCTCCGGAGTGAACGCCGGCGCGCTCAATGTGCTCCATGATACCAGGAATCAGGATATCGGTACCATCGCAGACCGCATCAACCTCGATCTCCTTGCCCTGCAGATATTTATCAACCAGGATCGGATGCTCCTGTGCGATCCGGTTGATGATGCCGATAAATTCATCGACGTCCTCATCGCTGATGGCGATCTGCATACCCTGTCCTCCAAGGACGTAGGACGGGCGGACGAGTACCGGATAGCCGAGCTCGTTGGCTGCTTTTTTCGCCTCTTCTGCGGTGAATACGGTGTGTCCCTTCGGACGCGGGATTTCACACTGCTCCAGGATCTCATCGAACAGCTCACGGTCCTCTGCGGCATCTACGTTCTCTGCAGATGTTCCAAGGATCGGCACACCCATTTTCAGGAGTGCTTCGGTCAGCTTGATCGCGGTCTGGCCGCCGAACTGTACAACGGCTCCGTCCGGATGCTCGATGTTGACGATATTTTCTACATCTTCCGGTGTCAGCGGCTCGAAATACAGTTTATCTGCGATATCGAAGTCGGTGCTGACGGTCTCCGGGTTGTTGTTGATGATGATGGTCTCATAGCCCTCTTTCTTGAATGCCCAGGTACAATGTACGGAGCAGAAGTCAAACTCGATACCCTGTCCGATACGGATCGGGCCGGAACCAAGGACGAGGACTTTCTTTCTGTCGTTTGTCTCGACAGCTTCGTTTTCGCCGCCGTATACGGAATAGTAATACGGTGTGGTTGCTGCGAACTCAGCGGCACAGGTATCTACCATCTTGTAAGCTGCGGTGATATCATACTGTTTTCTTAACGCTTTTACTTCTTCTTCGGTCTTTCCTGCCAGTTTTGCCACCAGGTAATCCGGGAACTCAAGGCGTTTTGCTTCGCGCAGAAGATCCTCATCCAGCTCTTTGGCCTGTAATGCCTGCTCCATCTCAACGAGGATAGCCAGCTTATCGATGAACCATACATCGATTTTGGTGATCTCGTGGATCTCGTCGTAGGAGATGCCCTGACGGATCGCCTCTGCGATTCTCCAGATTCTCATATCGTCTACGATGTGAAGCTCTTCGATCAGCTCGTCTTTGGACAAGTGGCTGAAGTCATAGGACATCAGGGAATCTACGTGCTGTTCCAGGGAACGGATGGCTTTCATCAGCGCGCCCTCGAAGTTGTTGCAGATACTCATAACCTCACCGGTCGCCTTCATCTGTGTGGTCAGGGTACGTTTTGCACTGATAAACTTATCGAACGGCAGACGCGGGATTTTTACAACACAGTAATCCAGCATCGGCTCGAAGCTTGCGTAGGTTTTTCCGGTAATGGCGTTCGGGATCTCATCCAGAGTGTAGCCAAGTGCGATCTTTGCAGCAACCTTTGCAATCGGATAACCGGTCGCTTTGGAAGCCAGTGCGGAAGAACGGCTGACACGCGGATTTACCTCGATAACACAGTACTCGAAGCTGTCCGGATTCAACGCATACTGTACGTTGCATCCGCCGGTGATGCCGAGCTCGGTGATGATGTTGAGTGCGGAAGTACGCAGCATCTGATACTCTTTATCTCCCAGGGTCTGGGACGGTGCTACGACAATACTGTCTCCGGTGTGAACGCCGACCGGGTCGATGTTCTCCATGTTGCAGACGGTGATGCAGTTTCCTACGCTGTCCCGCATTACCTCGTACTCGATCTCTTTCCATCCGGCGATACATCTTTCAACGAGTACTTCGCCGACACGGGAAAGACGGAGTCCGTTCGAGAGGATCTCGATCAGCTCTTCTTCGTTGTAAGCGATACCGCCGCCGCTTCCGCCGAGGGTGTAAGCCGGACGCAGTACAACCGGATAACCGATCTTGTTGGTGAAATCGATACCAGCCTGTACATCATGGACAACCAGGGATGCCGCTACCGGCTCGCCGATTTTTTCCATGGTATCTTTGAATTCCTGACGGTCCTCTGCTTTTTTGATGGTCTGTGCTGTGGTACCGATCAGGCGTACGTTGTTTTCTTTTAAGAAGCCTTTTTCTTCGAGTTCCATCGCAAGGTTCAGTCCTGCCTGGCCTCCCAGAGTCGGAAGAACGCTGTCCGGTTTTTCCTTCTGGATGAGCTGCTCTACCACTTCTACGGTCAGCGGCTCGATGTAAACGCGGTCTGCGATGTCTTTATCGGTCATGATGGTTGCCGGGTTGGAATTCAGAAGAACAACTTCCATTCCCTCTTCTTTCAGGGAACGGCACGCCTGTGTTCCTGCGTAGTCGAACTCTGCTGCCTGTCCGATGACGATCGGACCGGAACCGATAACCAGAACTTTTTTAATATTCGGATTCTTTGGCATTATTTGTTACCTCCCATCATCTCAAGGAATCGATCAAACAGGTATCCGGAATCCTGCGGGCCAGGGCATGCCTCCGGATGGAACTGTACGGTAAAGATGTTTTTGCCGACGTATTTGAGTCCCTCGTTGGTGCCGTCGTTGACGTTCACAAAGGCCGGAACTGCCACATTCGGATCCAGGGTATCGGTATCTACGACATAGCCGTGGTTCTGGGAAGAAATGTAAACTCTTCCGGTTGCAAGGTCCTTGACCGGGTGGTTTCCGCCGCGGTGGCCGTATTTCATCTTGTGGGTATCTGCGCCGGTAGCCAGTGCCATCAGCTGATGTCCAAGACAGATTGCAAAGATCGGTACATTGGAATCGTACAGTTTTTTAATCTCTTTGATAATGGATACGCACTCTTTCGGATCTCCAGGGCCGTTGGACAGCATGATTCCGTCCGGATTTGCGGCGAGGATCTCTTCTGCTGTAGTAAGCGCCGGATAAATGGTCACTTCGCATCCGCGCTCATTTAAGGAACGTGCGATGTTGTTCTTTGCGCCAAGATCCAGAAGTGCAACTTTAAAGCCTTCTCCTTTTAAAACTGATTTTTCAGAGCAGGTTACCTTTTCTACAACTTTTCCGGTATTATACGCTTTTAATTTTGGAATAATTTCATCGAGGTGATAATTTTCGTTGGTCGTGATCATACCGTTCATGGTACCTTTTTCACGAAGAATTTTGGTAAGAGCACGAGTATCGATTCCGGCGATTCCGGGAATATCGAACTTTTTCAGGAAATTCTGAATGGTGTCCTGGCAACGGAAGTTGCTGGGGAGACGGGATAATTCTCTTACAATATAGCCATCCGGCCAGGGTCTTAAGGACTCCTGATCATCATAACAAATTCCATAGTTTCCAATAAGAGGATACGTCATACATACTGCCTGTCCCGCATAGGATGGGTCGGTCAGCACTTCGAGATATCCAGTCATGGATGTATTAAATACGATTTCACTGATCACTTCTTTTTGTGAACCAATGCTGGTTCCGGTAAAGACATGCCCGTCTTCTAAGATTAGAAAAGCTTTCATCATTCCACCGTTTTCCTTTCTTTTTCGTTCGGTTTTGAGTTTGTATGAAATATGCATCTCATACTTTAATCTTTCAGATTCTATCACAACCAGGGAAACATTTCAACTATTTTTGTCGAATTACGGAAATTTCTTTTCTGGAAAAATAAAAATACCCTGACGGAAAGTTTTCACACTTCCCATCAGGGCAATCCGAATTGGTCCACCGAACCAATTCTTGATACGCAAAGCGAAAAAATAATGCAGGAGATGGGACTTGAACCCACACGATCTTGCGACCACAGGCACCTGAAGCCTGCGCGTCTGCCAATTCCGCCACTCCTGCATTTCTTAGTTGTCTTAGCGGTTGTCCGCTTGACAAGATAGATAATAACAGCTTTCTAAAGAAAAGTCAACACTTTTTTTGAAAAAATTTTAATTTTTTTAATTTTATGAAAAATATGGATAATAACGATAATTTTAAACAATTTTACACTGTCTGAGATTCGTCTGTTTTTCTTTCCCCGTCTGCACATCTTCTCCGCACAGAAATAAAAAGACCCTGCCGGGAAGTTTCTGCATCATTCCAGGCAGGGTAATCCGAATTGGTCCACCGGACCAATTCTTGATACGCAAAGCGAAAAATAATGCAGGAGATGGGACTTGAACCCACACGATCTTGCGACCACAGGCACCTGAAGCCTGCGCGTCTGCCAATTCCGCCACTCCTGCATTTCTTGTCTTGCAGCTCTCATATGCCGCTCAACAAAACATATATTACCAGATGATTCCGAATCTGTCAACAGCTTTTTTCAAATTTTTTCAAAAAATTTCAAATTTTCTTTTTTGCCCCGAAAAGCCCGCCATCCGCAGGGCTTTTCGTGAGATCCTGCATCACCTGGACTCCCGGCAGGAAATTGCCGTCAGCAGCGCAAGTCCGAAGAAAATACAGAAATCAGAAACATTGAACACAAGTCTGCGGAACTTCTCCGGTCCAAACCGGAAGCTGACATAGTCGGTCACGTAACCTCTCTTATGCCGGTCATACCAGTTCGACATGCCGCCGCCAATCGTAAGCGCAAGCCCAAGCTTCTTCGCCTTACACTTACGTCTGCCCGCCAGCGCTCCGAGACGCGCCCACAGTCCGGACAGCAAAAAGAAGGTGAGAATTTCCACCTTCTTCGTGCTGTCCGCGAAGCCGCCGCCCGCTACGCCGCGGTTATGACATTTCCGCAGGACAATATGTCCTTTGCAGACCGGGATCTGCTCATTTTCCTTTAACTCCTCTTCTGCCTTCTTTTTCAGGCATCCGTCTGCAAGGAAAACCGCTCCCGGCAGCAGGGTCCAGATCATTCCTCTTCCGGTACCTCTGCTTCTTTTTCAGGCTCTTCTTCCGGCGCTGCTGCTTCGGTTTCTTCTGCTTTTTCTTCCGGTTCTACGTGTACAAACTCGGCATCCTCCGGCTCATCTTCCTTCTCCGGCATAGCAGCACCGCAGCGCATGCAGAAAGCTGCATCTTTCGGAACACTTGCGCCGCAGGCCGGGCATACGATGCGGCCTCTCTTGTTTGCCACATCTTCCTTGCAGTCTGCAATCTCTTTTTCCAGATCGGTGATATCTTTGCAGAAGCCGGCAAGATTCTCGTCGAATGCTTCGCCGTTCAAATAGCGGTTGTAGATGATCTGTCCGATATCCTGGTAATTCTTCTCAATCTGATCCTCGAGCGCATGCTGACGGGTGCGGATCTTCTGAATTTCTACGAATTCATCTGTTTTCTTTCCCACAGTATCCACTGTTTTTTTCAGTGTTTTACTTAAATTTCCAAAAAAATCCTCTGCCATAGTTAAAACCCTCTCTTTCTTATCTCTTATTTCAAGAAAACGCCAGTTTCACGTCTGCTCCGCTGTGTTTTCCAGTTACCTTATTTCTGCTCTAACTTTGGAACTTCCTGGCCGCGCAGGAGAATCGTCGGCCCGCCGGTCTTTTCAATATAGTCTTTTGTGATGATAACCTCTCCGATGCTGCTGTCCTTTGGAATCTCATACATGATATCCAGCATGAAATCCTCGATGATCGAACGGAGTGCTCTCGCACCGGTATCTTTTTCCAGCGCTTTTCTTGCAATAGAGCGAAGTGCATCATCATCAAATTCCAGTTTCACCTCGTCGAGTTCGAGCAGTCTCTTATACTGCTTCAGGATCGCATTTTTCGGTTCTTTTAAGATCTCGACCAGCATATCCTCATTGAGACTCTCCAGCGTAAATACGATCGGCAGACGGCCAAGGAACTCCGGCACCATACCGAAAGTCCGAAGGTCTTCTAAGGTCACCTGTGACAGCAGGTTCTTATCCCCATCATACTTGTCCTTCAGATCCGCCTGGAAGCCAATGGAAGCTGTCTTGTTCAGACGCTCCTTGATGATGTCCGTCAGATCCGGGAAGGCACCGCCGCAGATAAAGAGAATGTTTCTGGTATTGACGGTCTCGAGCGGAACCATCGCATTTTTGCTGTTGGCTCCCACCGGAACTTCGATGTCGCTGCCCTCGAGGAGCTTCAGCATTCCCTGCTGTACGGCTTCTCCGCTGACGTCTCTCTGGTTTGTATTTTTCTTTTTCGCAATCTTGTCGATCTCGTCGATGAAGATAATACCGTGCTCCGCGCGCTCCACATCGTTGTCTGCGGCCGCTAAAAGCTTAGATACCACGCTTTCAATATCATCGCCGATATAACCCGCTTCGGTAAGGGATGTGGCGTCCGTGATGGCAAGCGGCACATCTAAGAGGCGTGCCAGTGTCTGCACCAGATACGTTTTTCCGGAACCGGTCGGTCCGATCATCAGCATGTTGGATTTTTCGATCTCGATATTTCCGTCCTGCGGTGCAAAGACACGTTTGTAATGGTTGTAAACGGCAACCGACATGACTTTCTTTGCACGTTCCTGGCCGATGACGTATTCGTCAAGCATCGCCTTGATCCGGTGCGGCGGCGGAATGTCCTTGATGGAAAATTCTTTTGTTTTCTTCTTTTCTTCTTTTTTCTTTACCCGCTGCCGGTTCGGGATCTGGTTGGAAAGCCCGGAGAGATCGAACATGCCGATATTCGGCATGTTGTTCATATTATTCATCATCTCATTGATCTGGCCCGGGTTCTGGTTCATGGTATCAAAGCTCTTCTGCATGCAGTCCGGGCAGATATTGATGTTTCCCGGAAGGGTAATCATCTTTCCGGCTTTGCTCTCCGGTCTGCGGCACATGAAGCAGACTTTTTCATAAGTATCTTCTGTATGATGGTCAGAGCTTTTTGTTTCCGCCTTCGTTTCGTCCGCGGTACCGTCCACTCTGTCTTTCTCTTCTGACATGATTTTTCAAATTCCTTTCTGTAATAGATCGCTTGGTCTAGCTTGATTATAGCCCAAAAGCCATAGGGTCACAAGTAAAAACTTTCTTAAAAATTACCAACTTTTTTAAGAATTTTACGAATTCAAAAAATTATATCAAAAAATGCAGAAAAAGGCGGACAGCCAGGCGTTCATATTCCTGTGCTGTCCGTCTTTTTTCTCTTAGGAAATAGTTATTTCGAGTTTTTATCTGTTGCCAAACGGATTCTGAATACCCTGGTCATTCTGATCGGAGCTTCCGGTTCCATCGTTTGTGGTTCCGTTGCTGCTTCCGCTCGTCTGCGGCATATCTGCTGCAGAGCCAAGGGTCAGCGTCAGTGTTACTTCTTTGTACTCACCGTTATCCGCGCGCTGTACGGTGACATCTACAGTCTCGCCTGCCGCATAATAGGTCAGTGTCTCTTTTAAGCCTTTGGCGTTCGAGATGCTTCTTCCATCAAACGTGGTGATAACATCGCCTTTCTTGAAGCCCGCATCGGCTGCCGGGCTGCCGTCCACAACGCTCATGATGCAGACACCGGTCGGAATACCGTAGTTCTGGGAAACATCTGCGCTGACATCCGCCATGTTGATTCCGATATAAGCAGCCTCATCATCGCTGACTTTGTATCTTGTTGTCAGGTTCATCAGGTTCTGCAGAATCGGCTCCGCTTTCGAAATCGGGATCGCAAAGCCCATGCCCTCGACCTGTGTGGAGCTGTATTTTGCTTCGTTAATGCCGATCAGCTCACCGTTCATGTTCAGAAGGGCGCCGCCGCTGTTTCCAGGGTTGATGGCTGCATCGGTCTGGATCAGTCCCTCAGAAGTAATCGTCTCGCCGGTACTCTCATCCTGACTGGAGATCGTACGGTCTTTTGCACTGATATATCCGCTCGTCAGGGACTGGCCGGTTCCCAGTGCATTTCCGATTGCCACAACCTGATCACCGACCTCAAGGTCATCGGAATTTCCCATCACGGCAATTTTGATCTGGCTCTTTGTCTCGTCCTTGATGTCGGAAAGTTTTACTGCAACAACAGCAAGGTCATTGTCCGCATCGGTACCTTTGATCTGGCCTTCTACCGTCTCATCGTCGATAAAGCTGACGGAAAGAGACGTTGCACCGCTGACAACGTGGTTGTTTGTCGCAATCAGGAGCTCATCGTCGTTCTGTCCGACAATAACTCCGGTTCCGCTTGCAGGAACTTCCTGGCTTGTGGTTCCGAAGAATGTCTCAACTTCTTCCACCGTTGTCGTAGAAATTGCTACCAGAGACGGCATCGCACTCGATGCAACATCTTTCACGGACATCTCGCCGGTTGCTTTTACGGTATCGGAGGTATCACTGCTGTCTGCTGCCGTTGTTGTGGTGGTCGTCGGAATTGTAACTTCCTGCTTCTGCTCTGTTGCTGTACCGATCACTTTCGTACCGACTGCTGCAGTCCCAATGAAAACACCGCCTGCCACGAGTCCGAAGCACGCTGCCATGGCAAGTGTCATGCCCCATTTTTTTGCGGCTGACATTGGTTTTTTCGCTTTCTTTTTGTGATCCTGCGGCTGCGGAACGGCAGAAAACTGTGGTTTTTCCTGCTTCGGAGCACTCTGTGTCTGTGACTGGTACTGATAATGTTCTGTCTTTGCAGAAGATGTCTGCTCTGCCTTTGCCTCCGACGGGTCCGGTTTTCCGGTGTAGGAAGCACTGTTATTCTCCTCGTCGGTCTTTCCGCTGATTTTCGGATTCACCCAGCTGTAGGTTGTCGTTTTCTTTTCTTCCGCCTTCGGCGCTTCTGCGGTTTCCTGCGGTTTTTCCGTCTCTGCCGCACTCTGCTCTGCTGTCGTTTCTGCTTTTACTTCTTCTGTATGCTCTGCAGCTTTGGTTTCCTCTGCTGCCTCACCATTTATTTCTTCTTTTTTGAATTCTTCACTCATGGCTGATCCCTCTTTCTCTTTTCTATCTCAGGCACCAATACACAGTGCTCTTATTTCTTTCTTCATTTTCTACTGCCTATTGTACGTTAGAATTGTGTTGAAACTGTGATAATTTTGAAAAAAGAGGAATTTTATGCTGCGGTTTTTATTCTACCGTAACGGATTTCGCCAAGTTTCTCGGTTTATCCACATCGAGGCCTCTGCCGATCGATACGTAGTAGCCAAAGAGCTGCAGTGGAATGATCGCCAGGGAGTTTGCAAAAATCGGATTTGTCTCCGGCAGGTAAACTACGTAGTCGGCTACTTTTTCCACTTCTGTATTGCCAACGGTCGTTACCGCCATGACAAACGCGCCTCGTGTCTTCACTTCCTGAATATTGCTGATCGTTTTCTTGTAGAGCTCCGGCTGGGTCAGCACGGCTACGACAAGGCGTCCGTCCTCAATCAGGGAAATGGTTCCGTGTTTCAGCTCACCGGCTGCATACGCCTCGGAATGGATGTAGGAAATCTCTTTCAGCTTCAGGGAGCCCTCCATCGAGATTGCATAGTCGATGCCGCGTCCGATGAAAAAGACGTGTTCTGCCGCAAGATAACGGTTGGCAAAACGCTGTACGTTCTCCTTGTGGGACAGCAGCAGGGAAATCTGCTCCGGCAGGCGCTCAAGGCTCTGGATCATTGCATCGAAGTCATTCTGTGAAACGGTTCCGCGTACTTTGGCAAACTTCATCGCCAGAAGATACTGCGCGATAAGCTGTGTGCTGTACGCTTTCGTTGTCGCAACAGCGATCTCCGGACCGGCCCAGGTGTACATGACATTGTCTGCCTCTCTTGCAATCGAACTTCCAACTACATTTACGATGCCAAGGGTACGCACGCCCTTTTCTTTTGCAAGGCGGAGAGCCGCGAGGGTATCGGCCGTCTCACCCGACTGGCTGACGATGACCACGAGCGTATTTTCCGGCAGAATCGGATCACGGTAGCGGAATTCGCTTGCCAGATCTACCTCAACCGGGATTCTTGCCAGCTTTTCGAAGATGTATTTTGCGGTTACACCGGTGTGATATGCAGAACCACAGGCAACAATAAAGATCTTGCTGATTGCACGGATCTCTTCGTCCGTCATGCCAAGCTCCTCGATCACTACGTCACCATTCTTGATGCGTGGGGTCAGCGTATCTTTTACGGCTTTTGGCTGCTCATGCATCTCTTTCAGCATAAAATGCTCATAGCCGCCTTTCTCTGCGGCATTCATATCCCATTCGATGTGCGTAGGCTCCTTTTGCAGCTCCTCCTCATCGATATTGTAAAAATGAAGGCCGTCTCGGGTCAGCTTGACAATCTCCTCATTTTCCAGAAAATAGACATCTCTTGTATATTTCAGTACAGCCGGAACGTCGGATGCAATCAGGTTTCCGCTCTTACTTGTACCAACGATCAGCGGGCTGTCTTTACGGACCGCATACACCTCATCCGGATGGTCGCGGAACAGGATACCCAGTGCATACGATCCCTCCATACGGTGCATAACCTTTGTGATCGTTGCAAGCGGATCGCCGTTATAATAGTAATCCAGCATATGGGCAATTACCTCGGTATCTGTCTCCGAAAGGAACTCATATCCTTTGGACATCAGTTTTTTCTTTAATTTCAGATAATTCTCAATAATTCCATTGTGTACAACGACAATCGAGTGGTCTTTATTGAAATGCGGATGTGCATTCAGATCGGAAGGTGCCCCATGCGTTGCCCATCTCGTATGTCCGATTCCTACGGTACCCGGAAGTGTCGCTCCATTTTGTGTCATTTCCTCAAGCACCTTCAGACGGCCCATTGCTTTCTGCATCTGAATTTTGTTTCCATCGTATACAGCAATTCCGGCCGAATCGTATCCGCGGTACTCCAGCTTTGACAATCCGTCCAGCAGCACCGGGGCAGCCTGGCAGGTTCCAATATATCCAACAATTCCACACATAGATTTTTTCCTCCTAACAGTAAAAGGCGGCACCCTTGTTCTGTTTTCAGGTTATGCCGCCTTCTAATTTCTTGTTCTTTACTTTTTTACCACTCTGCTCCGTTCTCTGTCAACCTTATGGAGCATTTCGTATTTACTTACAAGATCTTTTTATTTTTGTTTTTTACTTTCACTTATCTTCTATTTCGTTTTTTTCGTATCTTTCCGTGATATTCCCACCATGTTTTGTTTGAGGTACACCAGCGGATTACACTGTCCGGAAGGCTTTTGTATCGTTTTCCGAGGAAGTAGCCCACATATTTGAATCCGCTTTGAAAGAATAAAGTGACGAGCAGCCACGGCTTATGAATTTCGCAGACGTAGAATGCCGATTTTTTCACCATACGGATTCCCTCACTCTCAGACGGATACGCATCAAAGATCTCCGGATGCTGTGCCTGGGATACACCGAGGTCGAAATTGCGGTGAAGCTGTGCCAGACAACCGTAATTGTGGGAATGTACCACCTTCGCATCTGCCGCATAGGCAATCGCATAGCCCGCCTGCACAAGATGCCCGGCATAGATCATATCTTCGTTAAACAAGGTGCTTTCTACAAATCCACCCAGCTCTTCATATGTCCTGCGGTCATACATTGCACAGACATTGGAACAGAAAAAAGTCTTAACACCAAGTTTTGGCAGATCACCGGCATCCTTGATATCACTCTCGTCCGGATAGTTAAAGCCTCTCGTAAACCGTTCCAGTGTACGGCAGTCATCCCGCGGAAGCTGCCGTGCATACGCCGCCTTCACATGCGGCAGCGAAAATTTTTCCACCAGATGTTCCACGCACTCGTTATCGTACGGCATGGCATCCTGGGTCATAAAAAGCAGAAGGTCCGCATCGGAGCTCTCCGCCATTGCCCTTCTGGTTCCGCCGTGGTCGAACTCGCTCGGCTGAATATGCTCCACCATAATCTTGTCTGAAAGCTGCTCCCACGCCGGATTCCAGAACTTTTTCCCCGTATTCACGACCCGGATCGAACGGATCGGGTAAGTCTGTTTTAAAAGGCGGGGCAGAAGTTCTGCGAACTCCTGCCCTGGTTTATACGTTGGTATCATGACATCAACGGTATATTGACTCATCTTGTCGTATTCTCCCTGTATTTTAATCTCCTGCTACCACAGAATCTGTTGCAGCGCCCGGTCCCTGATTCAGTACATACTCAATCATATCATCATCGTAGCCGCTCTTTCTTGCAATATAGTCACTGTACTCTATCACGGCTGCAGATGGATCATAGCTCATCGTCGGATACAGATAAGCGTGCAGTTCCTTTACATTGTGTTCCAGTGTAACCGGAATTACGACATCAACACCAAGTGCGCTTTCTACATTTTCTCCATAACACAGCTGGAACGGATATGCATAAGATGTTCCCATTTTGTACGTTACCGCATGCATGCCAAGCTCCAGAATTTCGTTTTTGGTAAGACTGGTGCTGACATTTCCCATCACTTTATCCAGAATCTCCGGAATCTTGGTCGGATTCTGTTTAATCTTCTGTACCATGAGATTGATGACGATTCGCTGACGGCTCGTACGTTTCGCATCGTCGCCGCCGCCGTAACGGATCCGCGCATAGGAGGTTGCAAGTGCACCGCTGACATGACGTACTTCGCTGTAATCATCCCCAAGGTCCTCATCATACGGAATAGCTTCATACTCTACGCCCTGTGCTTCCGATACCTCTCTGTTGTAGTTGTTTGCATGAACACACTCTGCATTTGTCATCTCGATGTCGAGACCGCCCAAGACATCAATCGCATCGGCGAGTGCCTTGAAGTTTACGGTAACGTAATCGGTCAGTGCAAGGTCAAGGTTTGTATTCAGCATGGAGAGCATACTCTCCGGGCCGCCGCGGTTGTATGCGGAATTGGCTTTGTCAAACTCATAATATTCATCGGTATATTTCGCCATATTCATCCAGGTGTCACGCATAATCGACACCATACGGATTTCCTGCTTGTCGTGATCAATACAACAGAGAATAATAGTGTCACTGTTCATGCTTTCTGCCAGCTCGGAGCCTTTCACACCTCTGGCATCCACGCCGACCAGCGCGATGACCTGTGTACCGGACATCTGTGAGAGATCGGTATTTGCCTTTACTTCACTGTTGATCTGAATCTGGGAGCTGTCCAGCGTATCCTGATTCATCTTATCCATCGAACGGTTGATCCATGCGTAGACGAACAGAATTCCGGAAAGAATCAGCAGAACGGTGATTTCAATTCCGAAAATTATTTTTCTGCGGCGCATTTTTTTGTATTTTCTGCTCTTTTTGTAATTCTTCTTCGACATCTCTTTTCCCCTTATCTTTTAGTAAGCGTTTTTATTCACAAATCCTTTGAAAAAGGTCAGGAACAGAATTTTAAAATCAAGTCCCAGCGTCCAGTTTTCAATATAATACAGATCACAGTCAATACGCTTTCGGATGGAAGTGTCTCCCCGGTATCCATTCACCTGTGCCCACCCCGTAAGACCGGGACGCACCTGATGTTTTACCATATAACGCGGGATTTCCTCCCGGAATTTTTCCACAAAGAAAGGTCGCTCCGGCCGCGGTCCGACCAGGCTCATATCTCCTTTTAAGATGTTAAAGAGCTGTGGAAGCTCATCAATGCTGGTATGGCGCATGAATTTTCCAAATCCCGTCACACGCGGATCATTCTTCACGGTCCATGCCTTCTTTTCTTTCTCCTCCGTCTGAACTTCCATCGAACGGAACTTGTACATTTCAAACGGTTTGTTGTGCAGTCCGACGCGTGTCTGACGGTAGATCAGCGGACCCGGTGAGGTCAGCTTGATCATGATGCAGGAAAACAGCATCACCGGTGAGAACAGAATGATCGCCACGAGCGCGCCGAAAATATCCACAATCCGTTTCAGCATCGCGTTGAACGTGTTGGAAAGCGGCACATAGCGGATATTGATGACAGGAAGTCCCTGCAGGTCTTCTGTGTACGGCTTTGTCGGAATGATGTTGTGGTAATCCGGCACAAACTGGGTATGTACGCCGGATTTTTCACACATGGCAACGATCTCCTCCAGGCGGAAGTATTCGTTCAGGCCAAGGGTAATGGCAATTTCATCCAGTTTGTTTTCCGGCAGAATGACTGAAAGATTGTTGATTCTTCCAAGAACCTTGACACCGCGGTACATCGTTCCCGCTTTGACATGGTCATCGAGGATTCCGCGGACGAGATAGCCCCACTCCGGGTTTGCAATGATCCGGTCAATGTATTCCTCGGTCGCACGGCTGTAGCCGACCATCAGAATCTGCTTCTGGTTGCGGCCGTGTTTCCACATATTGCTTAAGATATAGTGGATCAGATTTCTTACGATCGTTTCCAGTGTCACATTCAGCACAAAGAAGATGCAGAGCATACCACGGGAAAAGTGAACCTGGCGCACCATGTAAAGGCTGGCCAGCCAGACCAGAAATCCAACCGTATTCGCTTTTAAGATATTGGCAAATTCCAGACGTCTTCCCTGAAAACGCTTGGATGCATAGAGATTGAATGCATAGTAAAGCAGCAGATAGCCGGGCACGATATAGAGCAGTGCCATCATATACGTCGCCGGCGGCAGAATTCCCCTCTCCGGATGATTATTCATAACACCCAGCCGCACATAGCAGTACCAGGACAGTACATAGGAAAGTGCGAGCACCAGGGCATCGATCAGAACGTGCATCCGGTCAAAATATTTCTGATTATCGTTGATCAAATTCGTTCACCTTATCTGTTTTTTTCGGGATTTAAAAATTCCCTACCCCTAACTATACAATAAGTTTCAAAAAAGAGCAATCATATTTTTCTAACATTCTTCTTATTTCCGTAAACTTTTTAACTTTTTCGTAATCTTTTGAAAGAATCCTTATGCCCTCTCCAGAAATCTCCGGAACACATTGATAAAAAGCTCCCATTCGATGACAAAATACGTGCCGAGGCGCTTCCACTCGAAACGGATCTTTTTTGCTCTGTTTTCCGGCTTCCGGCAGATGAAAAAACCATTCTTGATTCCTGCCAGATATTCTTTTCCGTATCCCTTCGATGCAAAAAAGACCAGTTTTGCCGAAAAGCCGAGGATAAAGGCCGGCAGGTTAAGCAAAATCTGTAAAACCGGCATATTTTTATAGATCAGATAAATATTATTCCTGGAAGAATAACGGATTTTAAAGAGGTTATACCGGGAGCCGCTCGTTCCGCTTCCGACGTGGTAAACCTTCGCGGACGGCTCATACCAGTTCTCGTAGCCCAAAAGCCGCGCACGATAGCCGATGTCGGTATCTTCCAGATAAGCAAAATGTTCTTCGTCAAAAAGTCCGGTCTTTTCCAGAAATTCCCGGCGGTAGATCGCTGCTCCGGCGCAGGCTGCAAAAATCCGGTCGGACGTTTCAAATTCACTGACCGATTTTCCTTTTCCTCTTGCGAACGCCCATCCCAGCATATTATAGTAATTTCCCGCATCGTCGATTTTATCACGCTCCTGATAGGAAATCAGCTTTGCGCTGCATGCAAACGCATTTTTTCTTTTGCAGATTCCCTCATAAAGGCGCTCGACAAAGTCCGGGAACACTTCGGTGTCGTTGTTTAAAAGGATCACATACGGCTCTGTCGACCGGCGGATGCCTTCGTTGACCGCACGGCTGAAGCCATAGTTATCATCGAGCTGGATGATTTTCGTCTCCGGGTAGTGTTCCCGGAGAAACGCACAGCTCTCATCCTGTGAACCATTGTCCACGAAATATGTGGTAAATTCGGTAAAGGTCTGCTTTGCAAGCGCTGCAAAACACGTCTCCAGATACCGGTATCCATTATAATTTGGTATTACAACTGCTACTTTGTCCATGGTTTTACTCCCCTGCCGTCGGCACGCAGTCCATAGTTCCACGATGCCAGTGTTAAATTTGGATTGTAGCAGGGATCTCCTGCCTTTAACAGCCCAATCCAGCGGCTGCGCATAAATTCGATTTCCGACTGGAAGCGGCGCACCTTCTTCTCGTCATCCTCTGCTCCCCTGGATTTCGATTCATAATGGTACAGCTCCACGTGCGGATTGTATACGATTTTATAACCTGCTTTTCCAATGCGCAGGCACAGATCAACATCATTGAAAGCGACGGACAGTTCTTCTTCAAAGCCGCCGACCTCCTCAAAAACCTCTTTTTTCATCATCATGCACGCTGCTGTCACCGCACTCACATTCATCTGGAGCGATGCCTTATGCAGGTAGCCGCTTCTTCCGCGCGCCAGTCCTAAAAAGGCGTGGCCCGCAATGCCGCCGATACCGATGATGATACCCGCATGCTGCACCGTGTTGTCCGGGTAATACAGCTTCGCGCCGACCGCCCCGATCTGCGGTCTTTGCAGATTGGACACCATCTTTTCCATAAAATCGGGTGTAATAATTTCCATATCGTTATTGAGAAACAGGAGATACTCTCCCTTTGCCTCTTTGACGCCGAAATTATTGATCGCAGAATAGTTAAAGCCCTGTTTTGGATACTTCAGGACACGGATGCCCTGTGCTTCGAGTTCTTTGTAATAGGAAAACGTTGCTTCCTCAGTGCTGTTGTTCTCAATAATCAGAATCTCATAGGATGGATACATGCACTTCTTCTTAATGGATTCCAGACAGGTGCGTAACGTATCGGCCTGATCCTTGTTCGGGATCAGAATCGAAACCAGAGGCGTTCCCCGCAGTTTATAATCTACATCGTAGAAGCCATAATCCGAACGCAGTGTGACGGTTCCCTCTTCGCCGCAGCGCGCAAGGTTTCCCTCAATTGCCTTTTTTCCGGCCTCATACGCGTACAGCTTGCTTGCCGGATTGTCTGCGGTGGAAGCGCTGTGGACCCTCCAGTGATATAAAACTCTCGGAATGTGTACAATTTTTCCCGCCATTTCCGTGCAGCGGAAGATATAATCATAATCCTGCGCCCCATTGTATTCCGGACGAAGGCCGCCGGTTTTCTCCGCAATCTCCCGCCGTACAACGAAGAAATGGCAGATATAATTGTTTGACCGCAGCAGATCCAGATTGAAATCCGGTTTGAAATGCGGCTGGAAATACTCGGACAGATCGGTCCGTACCTTGTCCTCATCGGTATAAAAAGCATCGATGGACGGATCTTTTTCCAGACGGATGGCAATTTCAAAGAGTGCATCCGGCGCAAGCAGATCGTCGTGATCCATAAAACCGACGAAATTTCCCGCTGCTGCGGCAAGCGCTGCATTTGTATTCTCTGCAATGCCGATATTTTCCGGAATCGGAACGTTCTTTACGCGCGGATCTTTTCCGGTATACTCTTTCAGGATGCGCGCCATCGTCTCATCCTCCGGGCTGGCATTTCCGATCACCAGTTCCCAGTTTTCATAACTCTGTTTTTCCAGGGATTCGATCATCTGACGCAGAAAAATTTCCGGCGTACGGTAAGCCGGAACAACAACGCTGATCTTCGGACAATAAGAAAATTTATGATTTTTCTGACACGCCAGGTCCTCCTCTTTTGCGCAGTACTGCTCCCGCCACGGTCCGTACGGAACCTCCTCCGGCTCCATCCTCTCCGAAAGACGGATCAGGAATTCCTTTGGGCCATAATGTTTCAGGTAACGCAGTCCCTTCTGTATGTTGTAAGGTTTCAATTTCCGTATAAAACGGAGCCATTTCATATCTGACACTTTTTTTAACTCCTTGGGGTTTTTGTTTTTCAGGTTTTTTGTTTTTTCCGTATGAACTCGTTCGCATTATACTCTATTTTACTGCATTTTGCAAATCCCGACTGAAAATATTAAGAAATTATGTGTTTCTTCCCTGCTCGCTTTATGTTATAATAATAAAAGTGTGTCTAATACATTTTAGAGAGATCCGCTGCCCGGACAGTCTTATGCAGCTGTACCCGCTGGATCAGAAGGAGTGAGTTATGATTAGAAAGAATTCTGCAGCCCGCACATTTTTATGCCTGTTGCTTGCTTTTGTTTTTGCCGCGTCCTGCCTCCCGCAGACGATTTTTGCCACAACCGATAAAAAAACAGTCACCACCTGGCCCGAAGGACCGGAAAACAATTCCGGCGCTGTCTGTTTACTCGATGCCGATACTGGTGCTGTTTTATACGATAAAAACATGGACGAGCAGCGCTATCCTGCCAGCATCACCAAGATTCTGACGGCTCTGCTGATCATTGAAAACAAGCAGATGACCGACAC
Organism: Blautia sp. AF26-2; assembly: GCF_003460955.1. Lineage (NCBI taxonomy): Bacteria > Bacillati > Bacillota > Clostridia > Lachnospirales > Lachnospiraceae > Blautia > Blautia sp. AF26-2. Next base: position 133,375 of record NZ_QTWD01000004.1, read on the forward strand.
CGTTACCTTCGGCGAACATGCTGTCAGCGAATCCATTCCGGGAAATGCCCGCATCAACGTTCAGCTTGGCGAAACGATCACAGTGGAGGATGCTCTTCACGCGATTCTTCTTGCCTCGGCAAATGAGGTCTGCACACAGCTTGCCATCGACATTGCCGGAAGCGAGGAAGGTTTCGCCGCCATGATGAACGAACGCGCCGCTGCACTTGGTTGCACGAATACCCATTTTGTCAATGCAAACGGTCTGCCAGATCCGAACCACTACACCAGTGCACACGATATGGCACTCATTATGCAGGAGTGCATCAAAAACGAGACCTTCTGCCGCATCGAGTCCGATCTGACCTACACAATTCAGCCGACCAATATGACCTCGACACCGCGTGATCTTCAGAACCACCACGCATTGCTGTTCCAGGACGGTCAGTGGGGATACAAGGGTGCTTTCGCCGGAAAGACCGGTTATACCGATGAGGCACACAACACACTCGTTACCGCTGCCAAGCGAGGCAATATGACGCTGGTCTGCGTTGTTTTAACCTGTGATAACCTCGATTATATCAACGATACCCGTACCGTACTTGATTTCGGTTATGATAATTTTACACATTATACCCTGAAGAACGCAAAAAAGGAAAGTCTTTCCGGTGTGGTAACGCTTCCAAAGAATGCGAAAATTGAAACTGCAACCTACACCGATCCGGACGGCGCTTCCGTTGAGGAACCGTACACCCGCCAGTATTTTTTCGATGATCACTTCATCGGAACAGCCGAGGTTTCCGCTCCAGGTACTGTTTCCGACAGTTCTTCGGTTTCCTCCGATTCATCAGAAGAAACCGACAGCACAGATATTCCAACACCGGAAGAAACCAAGAAAATTTCTTTTCTCTCCACACTGCTCTATATTCTGCTTGGCCTGAACGGTGTCGCTTTTCTGATTCTGATCATTGTCGTGATCAACAACGCGAGAAAGAGACGGAAACGCAGAAACAGACGCCGCAATAACCGAAACAAACGGCACTGATCTTCTAATTTATAAGCAATCAGGACCTCCCGTCCAACGGGTGATCCTGATTCAAGAGTTCGACGGAAGTCGAACTTTCCTATAAGAAGTAAAGAATGGCATCGAAAACGCAACCGATTTCGATGCCATTTGGGTATAAAGCAGAGCTACCGCCAGAAATATTTGCTAGTGCGACAGCCCTTTTTGTTGCTTATTTATTTTCCAAGATACTGTTCTAAAATCTGTGGTTCGATTCTTTTCCAGTTTCTTTCCTTTACCGTCTCTTCTGCTCCCGTATCCAGTTTTTTCCTCAGTTCCGCATCTGTCAGAATACGCTCAATCGCCGCTTTTGCCTCCGCGAGATTTCCCTGCGGATAGAGAATACAGTTTTCCCCATCTTTCAGGTATTCCAGATTGCCACCGTTCGGCACAGCAACGACGTAGCCGCCGGACGCCATCATCTCAAGCGGCGGATAGGAAAAGCTCTCCAGCAGGCTTGTTTTCAGCAGGATATCACACGCCGCATAGACTTCCGGTGTTTTTTCATACGGAACCCGGTATAAAAAGCGGTTCACGCGGTACCAGGATTTCGGATTTCCATTGTAGGACATGTACCAGATCTCGAATTTTTCCAGATCCAGCTGTTCCACGATACGGAAGCTCTCGTCCACGTTTTTATGCTCCGCGCTGCAGTCTCCCTCGATCAGAATCCGAATTTTTCCCTGCAGATCCCGCCCCCGTTTCGGATAGAAGCACGGATCGATGCCGTTCGGAAGATAGACTGCTTCGGTATGGTATTCCTCCCGCAGCCAGTTCTGACACCATTTGGAAATAGTTACGTACTCCATCGGGCTCCTCATCCGGTAAGTCGCCGAAGCTGCGATCCGGTACGGGCTTCCCGGCGGATAAAATCCAACTTCAAAATTCTGCACCAGATATTTTTTCTTTCGGATCTTACTGGACTGTTCGACGAACTCTGCGGTATTCCACATCGTCGCTACCGCAAGATCCAGCGTTCCCTGCAGTTTCTCTCGCTCAGCCGACAGCACCGGAAAATGGAAATCACCCTCATGATACCACTCCGTCTCCCCTTCCAGAGTAAAGAGGCTGACCTGCGCTCCTGCTTTTACCAGCATTTCCGCATGAAGAAGTGCAACGCGGATGCCTCCGCTGATCTCCATCGCTGGAAGCACAAAGGCACAGCGTAGATTCCAGTGGCGCTCCACCCACTCGCAAATCCCGGTGGCATGAAAGATTGTGACACACTCGCGGCTGCACCGGCCATATGCCCGTCCGGCAATGGCTTTTCGTGCCGGTTCGTCGTCGATCAGCCACTGCAGTTTTTCCAACCACTCCGCTTCGTCTCGGCAGAGTACGCCGTCTTCTCCATCCTGTACCATCTCAGCAAAAGCGCCGAGATTGCTGGCTGCTGTCACGGTCTGCACCAGAGCCGCTTCCACCCATTTATTTTCCGATTTCGCACGGTTAAAAATTGTATCGGTAAGCGGAGCCAAGTTGATATCCACCGACGCAATCCGCTCCGGCAGTTTTTGGTAATCAACAAATCCCTCCATCTGGATCTGGGAAGCAAACAGTTTCAGCTCCACCGGGAGTTCCAGAATTCCCACGATGAGGAGTTCCAGGTTCGGATTTTTGCCAAGCAGCTGTTTCAGCACCGGAACGATCATCTCGATGTCGTCCAGATGCGTCGCACTGCCGCTGAAATAGCCAAGGCGTACTTTTTTCGCCGTTCTATCTGCTTCGTTCTTTTTCTGTTTTTCTTTTAACACCGCCTCGGACAGTAGCAGCATCTCATCTGACGCACAGTTGCGGTTGATCAGCACCTCCGGTACGTACTGCTTCAGTTCTTCTGCCAGCGCCGCTGTCGTCGTAACCGCCGCATCACAGAGGGAAAGCAGCTCGCCCATGTTTCGGACATTCTGATCGTATGCCTGCCGTTCTTCCGGCTGCATCCGGTCGAGAAACGGAATCTGATCGGTGTATTTCGTATCGATCACAAGATCATCCACATCGTACCACAGAGGCTTGTTCATCTGCTTTGCCATTGTGGCAAATTCCCGCAGGGTGTCCGTCATCGGGCAGCGGAAAATCACGAACGCGCCGTAGCAACGTACCATCCAGGGCTTCAGCTCCTGAAAATAAACCGTATCACACGTATATCCGCCTGCCTCCAGCTGCTCCATCTGATGCACCACGCGGTACCGGTGTGGATGCGGCAGCTGTTCATTGCAGCCACTGATAAAGAGAATATCCCGGTAGACCCGGGATTTTTCTCTCTGAAACTCTTTTTCTTTTTTTGCCCGCGCAAGGTACCCTTTCGTACGCCCAGCCAGACCGCCGATTCCTTCTTCTGCAACAGCTTTTTTTAATTTTGCTGTCAGCACTGAAATTTTTTCCAAACGTTTCACCGCTTTCTTTCTCTGTTCCGCTTACCGCAATCCGTAGTAGTTCTGCAAGTACATCGGATAGATGATTCTCGCCCAAGTGAATGCCGCTAATGCCGCTGCCGCCACACAGACCAGAATACAGAACAATTTTTCATACTTCTGTAGTTTTTTCTCCCGTTTCAGGAACGCCTGCACACCCTTCGTCACGAAATACATCAGCGGAATCAGCATCGGCATGCTGTATCGTCCCTGCGGCTGAAAATCAGAACTGTAGGAGTAATATGCATTCAGATAGTTTGGAATCAGCAGTGCAAACACATTTGCCCAGGTAAACCATCCTGTTTTACTCCATTTTCTCTTTGTTTTACCAGCAATCGCCGTCTGTGTGCCATCGGCATTCCAGAAGAAAAAGTCTCTCTGGCAACAGTTCCGCATCAGAATGAGGCCGATGCCAAGACAGCAGAGGTATGGAACAATAATCATTTTGGAAAGATAAATCCTATTATAGCCAAACGCGCCGACAAAGCTGTACAGCACTGTTACCAGCCAGTCATGTTCCAGATAAACTGGTCTGTAGAAGATCATACATAGCATGGAGTCGCCTTTTTTCTGGAATGTTTTGCTGTTCGATGGCTTGTACTTAGCTCTCGCATACAGTTCCGCACACGCACTCGATGTCTCTCTTCCCAGAAAATCCCCGTGATAGAGAATTGCATTTCGAATAAACCACCACAAAGCAATGACACAGACGATCACAAGAATAAAAAGACCTTTCTGGATCATCTCTTTCCAACGCTCTTTTGGTGCCTTTTCCTGATCGGTCAGCATCGTTCCCACAAAGAAGAAAAATGTCGTCAGGATAAATCCATACGCATTGTAATACGACAGGAAACAAAGACCCATTCCAATGGCAGACACTGCACAAGTTGTCCAGTTCCATCCTTCCTTATACGCCTTGACCCAGGAATAAAAAATAATAGCCGTTGAACACATGGCGAGCGCATCGCAGTTGACGTAAGAATACAGAATCACATTTCCCGGCAGAAAGACAACCAGTGCGGTAAACATCCATGCATACCGCCTCGGAAACAACAATTTTGCTGCCTTCAACACAACCCATGCCATCAACGCTCCAAGCAGTACATTAACAAACCGGGCGGAAAGCAGCAGCATCCATTCATTCGTTGTAAAAAGACTCATGCCTTTCATCAGAACGGCTGATGCCATGTAAGAAAGGATGGGATTAAACGCATAGGAGGTTCCCCAGTCCTCATTCCGGATCAGCGGATCATCCCCGCGCGGAAGACTTCCGTGTTCATAGATAAACTGTGCAATCTGATAGCGCATTGATTCATCCGCCGAAAAATTGTATCGCTGCGTACAGGACCATAAAAAGTAAAACAGGAATACACCGAACACAAACAGAATTTCTATTCTGTGTTCTCTGCTCACATCCTTACTGCAGTTTTTTCTCATCTTCCTCAATTCCCTTTAACATGCTTGCATAAACTTTTTCTGCTTCTTTGTACCAGGAGGTTCCCTTTACGAAATCCATTCCCTTTTTGCGGATTGTAGCCAGCTCATCCGGGTGGTTGAAGTAATATTCCATTCTGTCTGCGATCTGGATCGGATCATAGTCAACCAGAATGGAGTTTTCCTCATTTACCATCCAGCTGCTGTTTGCACCCTTGGAGCAGACAGCGACCGAGTTGCAGGCCATAACCTCGAACGGTACGAGGGAAAGGTTGGTATTCGAAATAACAAGGCACATATCACAGATCGCATAGGAATCTGCCAGCACCTGCGGTGTTACGATACCTAAATTTCTGTGTTTGAACGGAATCTCATAGCCGCTGACATCCCATCCCGCGAAAACAACCTCGATCTCTGGCATTCTGCGGCACAGCTCATTGAGTGCCAGCATACCGAGCTCAAAATCACGTCTCGGGGTAACCGGGCGCGCATAGAAAAAGACTCTCTTTTCGTTGTCCGGTTTTTCTTTCGGCTGATATACTTTGTCATCGTAGGAGAAATGGAAGCTGTCTGCCTGCATGCCGTACTCATTTCTCATGATGTCTCTTAACCAATCACCTGCAGTGATTCCGCGGAATCCCATCTTATAGGTGTTCTCAGCAAATTCATACTCGGAACCGTGTGCATAGAAATGCGGCTCGAAATCCTGTACGAAGTAAAACTTCGAAATCGTATTCTGGAATTTTCTTACGTAGTAAGCGGTGGTCCAGGAGGTTGCTACGGTTGCATGTGCAAATTTCATCTGGGATACATCGCAGTAAACTTCTACTTCCGGCACAAGAAGCGGGAAGTACTCTTTTAGGAATTTGCGGATGGACGCATTATCCTGAAAATTCGGGGACATGTAAAGATAAACTCTACTGTGGAAACCGAGGCGCTCCAGGTTGGAAATAAAACGGAAAATGGTGGTATGACCGCCGGAACCAGGTCCCATTTCCGGTACAACCCAATTCAGGATCTTTTTCTTGTCGTTTTTATGTTTCTCATACTCTTTTTGATTGAACGGGATCGGATCGTTGTCTACGACAAATCTGTAAAATCCGATGACGTTGTTCTTCGGCGGTACAGCCGGCTCATTGCCCTGTTTTGCGCGCTCAATCGTTTCTTTTAATCCATGATTCTTCAGATACCGTAACGCACGGTATGCTACATTTGGTTTTTTCACGTTTCTTTTTCCTTTCTTCTATGCATGTCTCTGATCGTACTGCTGCGAAATGTGACGATCCAGGAACTGTTGTTTCCGTTTGGAATACAGATGGTATTTTCCGCCGAGATAGCCGCCCACAAAGCGGTCAAAATTGCGAAACAGGGAATAAAATGCCCAGTGGATTTTCTCTTTTTTACTGAGCGGCTGCTGACGGATATACACACAGTCCCCTCTCACCTGCCGGTACAGCATGCCCGGAAGCTGCGTCCATTTCTGTGCAATCATATACTGATGAACTTCATATAATCCCTTCTGCTCATCATAATACCGTTTGAAATACGTTCTGAGTTTGAAATTGTGGGAATGATATACTGGCGCATACGGGCAGTATACTTTTTTGAATCCGAGTTCAATCATCTTTCTCGCCCAGATCTGATCCTCGGCAAAGTTGACATCCTCATACGGATATTTTTCAAAAATATCTCTTCGGATACAGGAGTTATTGTCGGAGAAAAACGCCAGATAATGACGATATCCTTCTTCTCTTTCGTAGCGTTCCGGATCATCAAGGTGGAAAATCGTATTAGTTTCTCCAAATCCTTTAAAATGGCCATCCAGATCACGCTTGTCAAGCAGATTGCAGTCCGGATACGGATAATGAATCCCGAATCCTCCCACGATTTCCGGGTCCATCTTCATGGCATCAATGAAATTCTGCAGCCAGGTATCGGTCGCCGGAAGCGCATCCTGCGTAATAAAGATGATATACGTTCCGTTTCCTTTGGAAGCACCATAGTTTCTCGTTTTTCCATGTCCAAATTCGGACGGCTCAATCTGAAACAAACGGCATGGATATTTGCGGATCACATCGAGCGTTCCGTCCTTTGACCCGGAATCCACGCAAATTACTTCATATTCATACTCTGTCTTCTGTTTGAAAACGGCATCCAGCACTTTTTCAAACAGATGCCCACCATTTTTGGTAGGAATGACAATGGATACATCCATAGTTATTTACTCCTTTTTATCACATGCTGCACTTTATCTGCCATACGCACAACCTTACGCTGGCGCATCCGCTCCAGCTCTTCCTCCAGAAACTGCTTCTGTTTTCTCGTTTCCTGGAGTTCTTCTTCCCTGTGTGCAAGTGCCGCTTTTTCTGCTTCGATTTCTGCCTGCAGCTGGCCTTTCCGATAAATCTCCCCGTTCAGTTCATCCCTCAGATCTTTATTCTGACGGATATATTGAATAAACTGGGACGTAACGCCATCGCCTTTGTAGTAAATCCGGTAATCAATCCGGATCTGTTCATAACCGGCATTCCGGAATTTCAGAACCGGCGTTCCAAGGAAATAATAGTCGTCGATAATCTCAAGCTCGGCGTTGTGCGAAAAAGCGATACATTCCGTCTTTCCATCGCTGCATACGCCCGCGAGAGAACGGATTTTAATGACAGCCCCCTCTTGCATCAGCTGAAGGGAAAGCTCTCCGTCCGCGTCTGCCTTTTCAAGCATCATCACCTTCTGCTCATCCAAGCCGAAGCAGTCCTCATAATAGAGTTCTCTCTCCTCCGGTGCTGTTTCGGTGAGCACAACCGGGTACATCATTTTTTCTTTTTCCCAGATAGAAAGCGGATAATTGTGCCGGTGCAGTTTTCCATAGAACGTGGCGAGCGCATTTGGCTCACCCTTTCCGGCCGCGAATTCCTGGAAGCACTCTTCCATATGGTAGTATACCGGAATCTCTTCCATGGAAATACCGCCAATGGCGTACAGTTCTTCCTGCTCTTCCTTCGTCAGTGCACTCGCCGCCTCCTGTAAAAAGACGCTCCGCGCATAGATAAATGCAATCGGTACGGCAAACGGGAATACCCACTCGTAGTCTGCCACCCAGACCTTTTCTCCATCCAGAAGAAGGTTGCCCGGAATCATGTCAATATTGGAAATCTCCGCTGCGGCAAGTCCTTCTTTCAATGCCGGATGGCCGAACACCTCACAGAACGCATCGGTTTCCACAAAGGATTTCTGCCCTTTTGCCGATGCAATGATCTGATACAGCAGTTCATAATCCTTTTTCAGCGATGCAAAATCTTTTTCTTTTCCATGACGGGAAATGCGCGTTTCCAAACTTTCCCCTTCTACAAAAGGAAATGCAAGCGCGCATTTTTCTTCATCCAGTTCGCATGGGCAGATCTGTACGCCCGCATAGGTGTACAGATGCTCCAGCTTTCTATAGTTTTCATACATATGCCGGATGTGGAGTTCTCCCTCTTTCTGCAGCGGAAGCTTCCACACACGCCGGATCCCATCCTCTTCTGTAATCCGGGTCATAATCTGAAATTCGTTCCGACGTTCTCTCGAAAATTTCGTATACAGAACTTTCCTCATACGTTTACTCCTTTTTCTCCACTTCAATCAGAAAGGAATTGGAAAAAACCGGAAACAGACCGGACTTCAGGATTCCGTCAAATGCTTTGCCTTCGTCAAAAAGTGTGATCCTGTCAGCATCAAAATTCCGCTGATTTTTTCTCAATTCACCCGGCTTCGGCAGATATTCATCCGAATAAATGACCGCCGGAAATTTGTAATCCGGATAGGGATAATAAAACTTAAACTTCGAAAAACCGTTTTCCTGCAGCATCTGCTCCAGCTCCGGTTTGCTGAATGTCTCGACAAAATCAATCCCCGGATATCCTTCAATTCCGACAAATTCCCGGCCCACATGGTCTTCCCTGCAGCCGGCAAAATACTTCAGTCCCAGACGGTTCTCAATCGCAATCAGGATTTTTCCGCCCGGTTTTAAGAGACGATTGATCTTTTCCAGATATTCCGGATACGGATTATCCTTTCCAATATAGCTTTTTGCATACTCCAGAACACCGATCAGTGTCACGTAATCGAAGCGTTCTTCCATTTTTTCTGCAACAACATTAAAGTTTCCAACCATAATCTCCAGGTTGGACGCATCCTGATTTTTGTAGGCATTGATCGTACTGCGCCGCTTCGACAGATCGTTTGCCACTACCCGCTTTGCATTTCTGCAGAGCACGCCGGAAATGGCTCCGCAGCCGGCTCCGACTTCAAATACGGAAGCATCGTCTTTCCACTCATACCAGTCCAGAATATTTTCCCGTTCTGGAGAAAGGTGATAAAAAATCGGCCAGCTTTTTTCTGTGAGGATTACCTTCTGGTAATCCTCTTTCGGCGTCGTCTTGACGATCTCCAGCAGCCGGTCCTCAATGCTGCCGTCGCTGTAAGCATCTTCGCCGTCATAATAATCCAGGTTCAAAAGAACATTTCCTATTGTTTCTTTCATATAACCCCCGTCGTTTATCCTCCGCATCCTACTCGTAGGTCACGGTAGAGTTCATATCAAAAAATCCTACGGTGTCTTTCATGGAGAAGACTTCCAGGAAGCAAGCATCGTACAGTCTGTGGTGGATCACCAGCTCTTCCAGATGGTAGCTGGTACATCCAAACGACATCAGATACTGTCCGCTCTGCAGCGGCATGATCTGGTCAAAGCATACCGTGACGGTCTTTCCTGCTTCCACCACATCTTTTGTGTAATCCTCCAGCGCCGTATTCGTTCCGGTAATCTCCGTTCCCTTCCGGTCTTTGATCGAAAAGGCAAAAATCGGATGCTCCATCGTTTCATGGAACTTGATTTTCATCTTGATGCGGAATCTCTGGTTTTTATCCACAGAAGATGTAATCATACCTTTGTGGTCGATAATCGCAAAGTCCACGATCTCCGCAGCCTTGTCTCCATACTCTACCAGCTGCGCATTCGCAATCAGGCGTTCTCTCCAGAGGCCTTTTTTCGGCTTTTCTGCCGATACGGCACCGGATGCATCTGCTTCGGTTCTCTCTTCGGTCTGTTCTGCACTCTCTTCGGTCTCTTCCTCTTCTTTTGTCTCGTCATCGTACTGGTTGGCAAGAATCTTCTTGTAGACATCGACTGCCTCCGACGATTTTCCAACCATCACCTGTTTTCCTTTGTTAATCAGAAGACATCTCTCACAGTACTTGATGACGCTGCCCATATCGTGGGAAACGAAAAGGATCGTTTTTCCTGCTTCTTTCAGATCGTTAAATTTCCGGTAACACTTGGACTGGAAGAAAATGTCTCCGACGCTTAAGGCCTCATCGACAATCAGAATATCCGGATCCACATTGATCGCAACCGCGAAGGCAAGGCGGGCAAACATACCGCTGGAATACGTCTTAACCGGCTGATTGATAAAGTCACCGATCTCTGCAAACGCAATGATATCGTCGAGCTTTGCCTTCATCTCCTCCTCGGTATAGCCAAGCATCGTTCCGTTCAGGAAAATGTTCTCAATACCGGTATACTCCATGTTAAAGCCTGCACCCAGTTCCAGAATGGCACTGACTCTTCCCTTTAACTCCACGTTTCCGCTCGTCGGGTTTAAGACACCTGTGACGATTTTCAGCAGTGTGGATTTTCCGGAACCGTTCGTTCCAATGATACCGACACACTCGCCTTTGTGCACCTCGAGCGAGATATCCTCCAGCGCAAAATGATCGGTGTGATAGTTTTTATGTGTCAGTGAAAGCGATTCTTTCAGACGGTCCATCGGCTTTTCAAACAGCTTGTAGACCTTGCTGACATGGTTAATTGAAATTACTGTTTCTGTATTTTCTGTGCTCATTCCATCCTCCTATAATACATCTGAGAAATGAACCCGGAGGCGCTTGAACACTTTGGAACTGATTAGTCCTGCCATAAGCACAAAAGCCCAGAAGTAAAGGGTGTGCCATGGATGCTCGAAGAACCAGAGTCCATTCATAAAGCTGTCACGATATCCCTGGACAATATAGTACAGAGGATTCAGCTTCAGAAGGCTGTTCAGCCAGTTCGGAATATTCGGAATTGTTGTGGTATCCCACAAAATCGGGGTTGCCCACATGCCGACATTCAGAATTACATTGATAATCTGGCCGAAATCGCGGAAAAACGGTGTGATGGAACAGGTCAGATAGGAAAGTACAACGACGAGACTGATCACCGCAAAGGTATAGTACCCGATCTGGATAATCTGAACCGGCGGAAGTTTTCCCATCAGTGCAAAAATCAAAATAGCAAACACAATAAAGAACAGATGTACAAACAGGGAAGAAATCACCTTCACAATTGGAAGCACACTGATCTTAAACACAACCTTCTTTACCAGGTAACTGTATTCCAGCAGACAATTTGACGCACTTGGCAGTGCATCAGAAAAGAAGAACCACGGAATAATACCGGAAACCAGCCAGCAGATATACGGATATCCAGTGGCAGCTGGCTGTACACGCAGTCCGAGCTGAAACACGACAAAATAAACAGCAACCGTCACCATCGGCTGAATGAATGCCCATACGATGCCAAAATACGCTCCGGCAAATTTGTTGCGGAAATCATTTTTCGACAGTTTCCAGATCAGTTTCCGGTTCTGATAAAGTTCTTTGAATACGTTCATAAATGTTTTTTACTCCTTATTTCTTTAAATCCTTAATTCCGCCCCATTTATGATCTTTTTCCGAAATAATCAGATCTTCTTTTGTCATTCCTTCCGGCATCGGCCACTCCACGCCGATCTCCGGATCGTCAAAATACAGACCGCCTTCATCGTTTGGATGATAGAAATCCGTACATTTATAAGCAAATTCTGCGTAGTCAGAGAGTACGATAAATCCGTGTGCAAAATTCTTCGGAATAAAGAACTGTTTCTTGTTTTCTGCTGAAAGCAGCACGCCGAACCATTTTCCGTAGGTTTTGGATCCCTCGCGAAGGTCAACTGCAACATCGAATACTTCACCGTTTACCACGCGTACCAGTTTGTCCTGCGGGTAATTGATCTGGAAGTGAAGTCCGCGCAGGACACCTTTTTTGGATGCAGACTGGTTATCCTGTACGAACTGGACATCAATGCCGGCTTCTTTAAAATCATTGTAATTGTATGTCTCCATAAAATATCCGCGCTCATCGCCGAATACGGTTGGGGTAATTACTTTTAATCCTTCAATTTCACAAGATTCTACTTTAATTTTTCCCATTTTTCTTTCCTTTCTCTTCTCCACAAAAATGTGAACAGATCTTTTTTTGACCTCTTTTGTGTCTACAATCTTTGCTATTATACCATTCTTTTCTGAGAAACTCAAGAACCCATTTTCACGCCCGCCCCGCCGCTTTTTATGTAAATTCCCGGATTTTCATTTTCCACTCGTATTTTTTAAGAAAATACTATTTTTTTCGTAAAGTTTCTGTTATAATATCGTAAGTTCCCAGTTATATTTTATACCTAACGCTACCTGTTTGTTACCTATTATAAAACACTAAAGAAAACTGGAGGTTATTTACTGTGTCTCGCAAAAAAGTACAGCATGTTGGAAAGATACTTTTTTCCATTCTTTCCGTTCTGTTAGGATTCCTTGGGATCCTTCTTTTTACGTCTTCCCGCTGGATGCTCGCGACCTGGGCGCATCTTGATATGGAAGAACTTGTTTATCACTTAAAGGCACCCCTTGAGGGTACCAGCAAGGATGTGCTCTGGAGTTACGTCTGGTCCTGCGGCATGATCTCTTTTGCCGTTCTTGCTATTCTGATCGCGCTTTTTATTATCCTGCGCCATCGGAAGAAAGTGGAAATCATTCTCGGTTGCATCTGCATTGCCCTGGGAATCGCTCTTTCTTCCTATTCTCTTTATAATGTCTGGACGACGCTGGATATCGATACTTACCTGCACATTCAGAACAGCTACAGCACTTTGATCGAAGATAATTACGTCAATCCGTCCCAGACAACGATTACATTCCCGGAAAAGAAACGGAATCTGATCTATATTTATCTGGAATCAATGGAAAGCACCTATTCTGATAAAAAAGACGGCGGTGCTTACGACCACAATTTTATTCCCGCCCTGACTAATCTTGCCCTGGACAATATCAATTTTTCCAACTCCGACAAGCTGGGCGGCGCTTATCCGACAACCGGAACCACCTGGACCATGGGCGGTCTCTTTGCACAGACTTCCGGTCTTCCGCTGAAGCTTTCGATTCAAGGCAATGAGATGGCTTATCAGGACAGCTTTTTTCCGCAGCTTTCAACACTTGGCGACGTTCTCAATGAAGCCGGCTACAAACAGTACTTTATGATGGGTTCCGATGCCGCATTCGGCGGACGGAAGAATTACTTCACTTCGCACGGTGATTATGAAATTGACGATTACTACTGGGCGATCAGCGAGGGACTGATCCCGGAAGGCTACTACCAGTGGTGGGGCTATGAAGATGCTAAACTGTTTGAGTATGCAAAAGATAAACTGACGGAGATTTCCAAGAATGACGAACCGTTCAACTTCAGTATGCTGACTGTTGCCACCCACTTCGAGGACGGCTACAAATGTGACGAGTGTGATGAAAAGCAGTACGGAGATGACCACTACGGTATGGTGATTGACTGCTCCAGTTCCCGTGTCAGTGAGTTTATAGACTGGATCAAGGAACAGCCTTTTTATGAAAACACGACTATAATTCTTTCCGGTGATCATCTGACCATGGACTCTGATTTTTGTGAAAACATCGATGAAGATTATCAACGTTCTACTTATAACGCTATTTTAAATTCACCCATTCTTCCGGTTCATGAAAAAAATCGGATTTTCACCACGATGGATATGTTCCCAACTACTCTCGCAAGCCTTGGAGCTGTCATTGACGGTGACCGTCTTGGACTTGGTACGAATCTTTTTTCAGACAAGCCTACACTTGCCGAAGAACTTGGCTTCGATGAACTGAATCGCCAGCTCTCTATGGGCTCCCGATTCTTCGATGAACTTGATGCTGATCTTACCCCCGTCTGGGTCGGCGATGGCGAATATCAGAAATTTTATATTAAGGAAGAAGATCGATTTGCCAATAACGAATGGGTAACTTACAATCCACATCAGCTCTGGGCTGACGGTAAGCAGTCTTATTTTATTGATAAGGACGGCCACGCGGTTTCCGGCTGGCAAAAGCTTGAGGATGGGAAATGGTATCATTTTTCCGAGTCGGATTACCATCTCATCGAGGGTCCTTGCGATACAAATCCTGAATTGGAAGAGGAAACACCCGACTCCACTTCGGTAAGTGACATTTCCTCCGCTTCTTCTTTTACAGAAAACGATTTGGATTCCACAGTCGAAAGTTCTTCTTCTGGAATAGATGAGGACGATTTCTCTGAAAATGAGGATAATTCCAAAACCATCAGACATCTAGGCTCTTCTGCGGAAGATGATCCTCACAACCTGTCTCCTATCGATTATCAATAAAAATTTGATAACGATTCAGATCTATGCAATATAAAATAAAATCCCGCAGAAAAAGTTTTCATTTCTTTTTCTGCGGGATTTTTATTTTGCAAAATATTTAAAGCAGTATACGCTTAACTATTGTCTTACGTACAAAAATATGTTTTTTCCCATTTTTTTCACCTGTGTAAGGATCCACTGGATCAGTAAGGCAACAAAAATCGCTGCTAATAAATACAGAATTTTTGTCTGTTCTACGTCCTTCGGCATATAATACCACCAAATATCACTTTTACATCTTGACCAGTCAAACTTCAAAAACAGCTTTGTGCCATTCGCAATTGTTCCGAAAGCAACTTTTACAAGTAAAAAACCCAAAAACTGATTTTCCATAATCGAAAATGTGTTGTCTGAAAGAAGATTAATCCACTTTTTTCTTCCAAATACTGGTTCCATTATCGTTGCAATCCGCATCCAAAGTGCAATTCCCAAAAAACCAATAATAATTGGCATGACCGGTCCTTGATTAAAGTCATTGCACCACGCTGGCGTATAAGCCAACCTAGTTTTATAATGAAGAAAAATCATAAGTTTTGCAGCAAACACAATCGCAAAATACACTACAGATGGAATCCTGTCCACATATTTCTCCAGTATCTTTTTATAAAAAATACCCATTGCATAAAACGGAGCAAAATACAGAATTCTGACCACTGTCAGCCACCAGCTGGTGCGATATTCCATAATCGCCAAAAAATTGCCGCCCATTCCAATAAGTACTGCCCCTGCAAAAAATATCCATTCCGGTATCTGCCATCCTTTTCGCTTAAAAAATGCCCGAATCATACAATTTAATATTTCTACCATAAACAAGGGCACAATATACCAGCCGGCCATATTAAGGACAAACTGATGCCCATCGTTTAAAGGTGAAATCAGAATATTGTGCAAATTAAATTTTCCACCGATTTGAAAGCCCCACCGATGTAATAACCTGACAAGCAGCCCATACGCAATCGTATACCCATACATTGGAAGTATCAGGGTACGAAGCTTTTTACAGACATATCTCCCCGGTCGTTTCAGTGCTGCATCTTTAAAAAAATATCCTGAACAAAAAGTAAACAGCGCCAGATGGATTCCCTCATACGGAAACCATTGCGCAAAGTCCAAAGAAATTCCACCACCATCACAATGTCCCGCAACAACCATCAGAATCGCCACAGCATATAATATCTTAAAACGATAATCTATTTTTTTCTTATTCATAATCAAAAGCCGTTCGTTTGTTGTACGCAGACCCCCTATTTCAAAGGACAAGGACTGCTTAGCTGATATCGCTTTCTTTCCATCATCGGAACGTTTTACGGCAATGTATACACCAGTACTCCCAGGATAATAATCAGATTCCCAATCAGCTTTCCTTTTGATACCTTTTCTTTCAAAACGCCAAAGGAAAGCAGCAGGACAAAGACGTACGTAAAGGTATCCAACACCGGACCGTATTTCAAATCTACCTGTGTGTAGGCATACGTATTTAAAAGAAGTACACTGCCAAAAATCAGATACGCCACAATCACGCGCCAGTTCAGATACTCGCGAAGTGCAGATGCATGCTCCTCGTTGGCGCTTTGTTTCAGCAGAATCTGTGATACTGCTGAAAACATTGTACAGATCAGCATTAAAATCATATATTTATTCATATCGCTGCACCACCATAACTCCCACCAGCACAATCAGAAGGCCGATGATATTTTTTACCGTCAGATTTTCATGGAAAATGATCACGGCCCAGATCTGGGACCAGATCAGATAGACGCTGCGGTTTGCATATGCGGTTGACAAAGAGAATTTTTTGATTACCTTCTGCCATGCAATAGCGTAAATGCCACAGTTTGCAACCATCAGAAATAAAAATACATATAATAGAGGATTTTTGATTCCTCCCCGGTTCAGCTGAACCGACGCTGCTTTCGAGAACACACTCGTCAGAGAAAACAGCAGGATATTCAGGTGCAGCTGAATATAATCTTTTGCCTTATTCAAAAACAAGTCCTCCTTCTTACTTTTCTTCCACGCGGAAAATGATATGCCCTTCTACTTCTCTTACCGGGATGCACCCCGCTGTTTCCACATAGGATACTGCCGCTGAACTGCTCGAAAGTACAATATACTCTGCATTCATTTCCCTAAGACTTCTGTAAAATTCTTTCTGATCCAGCGACAGATCCATCTGTGTGATAATCTGAAGGATCTTTGTTTCGTCTTCAATTTCCTGCTCGGTCAGTGCATCGGTTGATACCGTATTGGAGCCCTGATAGGTCAGAACCATATCGCGGTCCAGAACCAGTTCAAACGAAGCATCATACTGCCGCACGATCAGGTTGAAATCCGGTTCAAAGACAACTCTTACGGTTCCCTCTCCCGCTTCTTCGTGCAGCACCGTACAGACGGCCAGAAGATCATCTGGCATCTTGTACTGGTTATCCGGCAGCTTCGGCAGTCCGCCAGCCAGTACGGAATTTCCGCCAAAACAGATGACCGCTGCCAGCGCAGCCGCGGTCAGATACCGTCTCCAGCCTTTTTTCTGCCCGCCCACAACTTTCGTGCAGGCATATCCGATGGTCAGTACCATCGGCAGAATCCAGAAAAACCGGTAATAGACATTGACCATTCCAAGTTTTCCCAGGATATATTTCACCGCAAATGGATTGTATACCGTAAAGGCCAGAAAAACAGCGGTTGTTACGAACACATACCGCTCTTCCTTTTTTCCTTTTAAAGCGAGATACAGCACCGACAGCAGAAACAGCGTCAGTACGGTTGTGTTTCCTCCAAACGTCACAAAGACCTGTCTCACAAAATCGAGGCCGCTCTCATTCAGATTTATTCCGCCCACATTTTCTCCTTTCTACCGCACAACCGGAATCTGCAGGATACCGCGCACACCAAGGAGATAGACCCCAAGCACCAGCACACACGGCAGCACAGCAAGCAGATAGAGCCCGCTCTGTCCCCAGCGTTTTTTCCGCACAAGATTCGGCAGAATCACAGCACTCATGGCCACCGGTACGGTCATCATGGATGACATCGTAAGGTCAATTGCAGCGACGCCTGTCATGAAAAACAGCAGCCAGACTCTCTTTCCGTTTTTCTCCTGATACATGCGCAGGCCAAGATAAAACAGAAACGGGAGGATGATATTGCACAATACGGCCTTTCCCTCGTATCCCCTCGTCAGCAGGAACGACGCATTCGAAAAGATCGTATGAAAATTCAGATTCACAACACTAATAAAGCACAGGAGCACCCATACCATCTGTTTTTCTTTTAACAGCGCCTTTCCGATCTGTGCATAGACGAGATAACTTAAAACTACCGTCATCATACAGAGAATCACCTTCGTCACTACGAGCGGATGAAGGCCCGTTAAACGGCACAGTACTGCATTTGCTGCCGGATACATGCTGAACACATAACGGATGTTAAAAAAATCCAGTGCTTTTCCTGTATATGGGTCAAAGCTGCTGATGGAATCTGTCGCAAGGTTCGTTGTCACACTTCCCACATAATACGCTGCATCCGCACTGCCGTTTTCCTGCAGTGCAGCAACAAAATACAGCTGGATTCCAATCAGCACCAGCATCACATAAAAAGCCGCCGTCTTTCCTCTCCAGAAACCGCCGCTTCTTTTTCCCCACTCTCTCCACATTCCCAGATGAAGACAGATGGAAGCAATTACAAGGACAGCCACAACAGCAGCCCATACCCATGCGAGCAGATGCAGCTTTGCACCGAGCACCATCATCGGCACAGAAATCAGTTCAAATAAGAAGTAATATGCAATAAAGCCAAACAGCACAGTTTCACTCAGATGTCCGCTCTCATACCTGTTTTCTCTGATAAAAAAAGAACCCAGGCAGCAGAACACTGCGAGCATTCCCAGAAACAGTGCCGGCATTTTTAATAAGGTAATCATGTTTGGTTCCTTTCTTTTCCTTACATTCCCAATCCCACTCATTCTAACATGATGCCCTGTCTGCGTCAAGTAATCGAAATTCTAATAAACATTGACTTTTCCCTGAAATTTTGTATAATTGTGATGTTGAGCGCTTATTTTCCACCCGGCTGTTTTACTTTTTGTTTTAATGATATATGTTACGAAAGGAGCCATTGATATGCCTTTTTCCCGGCATACCCGCAGATCCGTGTTTTCCATCGGCGCTGCATCCCTTGCCGCTGCTTTTCTTTTTCTCACCCCGGAAAACACACATGCGGCTGATACTACAGCAAAAATTCACATTCTGACACTCGGCAGCGGCTCCAATGCCATCGTTCTGGAAAGTGTAGACGATAATGGCCAGAAAATTTTCGGCATGGTAGACTCCGGCGAGGACTGGGATTACCCTGACGGATCTGATCCGCGTTATCCGCTGCGCAGCGGCATCACAACGTCGACCGGCTACGACGATGAGGTACTCTCCTACCTGGACTCCCTCGGTGTCACCTCCGATAATCTGCAGTTTTATGTTGCAACACATCCGCACAGCGACCATATTGGAACCGGCGATACCATCGTGCGGCTGTATTCCCCCGACCGGGTTTATCTGCTCCCGTATGATGACAGTTATATCTATAATACTGCGCGTCTCTGGGACAATCTTTATGTCTACGACCAGCTTCTTACTGCTGCAGAAGAGACTGAAGGCGTGACCCTGATCCAGCATCTGAATCCCGGTGCCGCCTCCGCAGAAGAAGGATCTCCTGATTTTGCTTTTGGAAATTTCCAGATCCAGATTGTCAACTACGAGGAAGATTATCTCACAAGTCCAAAAGAGGACGCCAACCAGTTCTGTCTTGGTGTAATTGCCTCCGCAAACGACCACCGCGCTTTTCTGACGAGCGATATCGACGACGTCGAGGGAGATGCCAGCCGGATTGTTTCGAACTACGGGCTGTACAGCATTGATCTGATGACTTCCAATCATCACGGATATCCGAATGCTGTCGATGCAGACTATCTTGCTGCCGTCAACCCGGAATATTTTATCCAGACCGGTGACTTCCGTATTATGGATAACGATACCGTCGAGACCCTGACCTCTCTGGGGCTGCGCGTATTTTCCACGACAGAATATTCCGGCGATCTTCCGGCAGTCATTGCTGACTTTTCCGGTTCCGCGGTCACTTCCAACGTGGATGATACCTATGAAATTTACCGCGGCCGTTCTTCCAAGCTCGTTGCTTATCATGACGGCATCCCGTAC
Organism: Blautia sp. AF26-2; assembly: GCF_003460955.1. Classification (NCBI taxonomy): domain Bacteria; kingdom Bacillati; phylum Bacillota; class Clostridia; order Lachnospirales; family Lachnospiraceae; genus Blautia; species Blautia sp. AF26-2. The sequence continues at coordinate 153,029 of NZ_QTWD01000004.1, forward strand.
AGCGGATTTTTCACCCGCGGCAGACAGAAATATTATGCAGACAGCAGCCATCTTCTCGTATGCTCCACTTCCTGGCGCGACACAGAAACGGGCATCGAATATACCTCCGATGAAAACGGCGTGATCACAAACGAACGCCACGTCATCGGCTGGGTAAAACGGGATGGAAAATGGTATTACTACAACGATGATGAAACACCGTATACCGGCTGGCTCACCCTCGACCACAAAACGTATTACCTCGGCGCGGACGGCGTTATGGCAACAGGCTGGCTTCTGCTTGATGGAGATTACTATTATTTTTCCGGCAGCGGTGAGATGCAGACCGGATGGCAGTTTATCAGCAACAACTGGTACTATCTCGCCAAGGATACCGGTATTATGTATTCGTCCGGATGGCACGCTGATCCGGAGACCAAAACGATGTACTATTTTTACACATGGGGAGGTGCCGCACGCAATACGACACTTACCTTAAACGGTTACCGCGTCAAATTTCTTTCCTGGGGCGGTATTTCCGGCAGCACCTGGCTGTACCATGACGGTGCCTGGTATTATGTACAGAAATATTCCTGCGTAACCAATGGCTGGTATCAGATCGATGGCGCCTGGTATTTTATGAATGCGGACGGTTCCCTGAAGCAGAACGAAAGTTTCCTGTATGACAACAATCTCTACTTTGTAAATAAGAGCGGAAAAATGTATCAGAACCAGTGGCTGAAATGGGATGGAAACTATTATTATCTCAGAAGCTGGGGCGGTGCCGCACACGAAGGCTGGCTGCTGCTTCAGAATAAATACTATTATATTAATGAGGACTGTACACGGAAAACGGATGAAGCCTTTACGTATGATAACAATCTTTATTTTGTTGATGAAAACGGCGTCATGCCGGCAAACCAATGGGTGATCCGGGACGGTGTCTGGTACTTTACCTACAGCTGGGGCGGTGCGAGAAAATCGCAGTGGTTCTATTATAAAAACAACTGGTATTACTTCAACGATGATGCTTCCATGCAGACCGGCTGGGCAGAAATTGACGGAAAAACATATTATTTCCAGAGCTGGGGCGGATGCGTCACCGGGACGAAAAAAATTGACGGAACAACGTATGTGTTTGATAAAAACGGTGTTCTGCTTTCCGAAAAAGAAAGCTAGAAAAATCCATATAAAAATGCGGCAGAAACGAAAATCTCATTCGTTTCTGCCGCATTTTTTATAAATTTCTTTTCCGGAACAGTGCACGAACGCACTGCCGGTAAATTCCGGTTCCCAGAAACAGGGTCAGATAGGCGATTTTCCGCCCATTCGTGAAGTGATCGCCTTCCAGTACCAGAAGCGGATGCTTTTTAAGCTCTTTTGCCAGCCTCTTCGCAAGCGCCTTTTTCTCCGCGTCCATGGTTTCCAACAGCATCAGCTTGTCCAGCACGAAAAACCGCGCCCAGCAGCAGCGCACACCTGCTTCTTTTTTCAGCGCCGGGTGGCGTTCTTCCACGACATTCTGATTATGATCCCATACTTCCACCGAACCCAGATCTGACCAGCGAAAACCGCTTGTCGTGAGGCTTTCGCGCCGGTGCACATAATAGTATTTCTGTGCTGTGGAAAAGGCCACCTTCCGGCAGTGCTCCATTAACGGAACGATGACGTATGCATCCTCGGCGATTGTTTTCTCCGGATAGACAACGCCCTCGAAAATCTCTCTCCGATACAGCTTGCCCCACGGCATCACGCCGAACACGCGCGCCTTCATCACCTGGCGCAGTCCCTCCTCGCTGTCGGTCACAGATTCGATTCCCTCCTGTTTCAGATCCGGCACCGGCCTTCCTTCATAGAGATCGTATCCGCGGCAGATACTCATTTCGGCATCATATTTTTCCGCCAGACGATACAGTGTTTCCAGAAGATCCTCCGCTGCGAAATCGTCGCTGTCCACAAACGTGATATAACGCCCCTCTGCAAGCGCAACGCCCGCATTCCGCGCCGAACTGACGCCGCCGTTCTCTTTTTGGTGATAACGGATCCGCGCATCCTGTTCTGCGTATGTCCGGCAGATTTCACTGCTCTTGTCGGTGCTTCCATCATCTACAAGAAGCAGCTCCCAGTCCGTAAAAGACTGGGAAAGAATGGAATCCACACATTTTTTTAAAAATTTTTCTGCCTGATACACCGGGGTAATGATTGAAATTTCCGGCATTGTTTTATCCTCTTTCTTTATTTCTTACAGCAGTAGTGTATCCCCTTATACTGCTCATACGGATGATCGAGATCCAGAAACGCCGCATCGTGGTGGCCTTTCTGCTGTTCTTTCGGCGGCAGTTTCATATAATCGCCGAACGCCATGCGCAGATATGTGTCATATCCGACCGGAATCGGCAGGCGCTCGTTCTCGAACGGAACCTCAATCGCCGATGCAAAAATCTTTTTCGGATATTTCCGGAGAATCGCCTGCGGTGCGCACATCTCGGTGATGCCGTCCACCCGTGGGCTGTCGATATCAAATTTTGTAATATAGTTCTCTGCCTGCTTCCAGATCCGGTACCGCATCTTCTGCGTCGGAGCCAGCGCCAGCAGAATCGTTCCCAGGTAATGCATAAACGCGCCGTGGCGTTCTTTGGTCGGAATAACCTGCGTGCAGAAGAGCTGGAAAATCTTTCCCTCGATCACCTGCCATTTCCGCGCAAGGTTTCCCGGTGCATAGCCCTCGATCGGGAGAATATCAAGTGCAACGCCGTGGCAGAGATCCATATCGACCTGCTCCTTTTTCACCTGCGTGGTGCGGCTGTCGCGGATGTTCGCAAACGTGTGAGCATTGCAGAAGCCCTCTTTCGGGTACTCGAGCTTGTAGATTTTACTCTCCTCCTGCGTATCCCAGATTTTCAGGAACTTCTCGTAATCTTTCCGCGGCATGAAAAAGTCGAGATCATCGTCCCACGGAATAAAGCCGCCGTGGCGGATTGCACCGATACAGCCGCCGCCGCAGAGATAACAGGTCAGATGATTTCTCTGGCACCAGTGGTAAAACATAACGGCCATTTCCAGATTTTTTTCCTGCAGCCGGCGCAGAATTTCGTCCTCGGTATTAAACATCTTTTTTCTCCTCTTCCTTCGCGTTCAGGCTGATCGTCTGTCCTTCCTCGAGCCCTTCTGTGCTCTCCTTTGTGAAGACAATCTTAAAGGTTGCAAGAATCAGCTTCAGATCCTCTAAAATCGAATAGCTTTCTATGTACATCAGATCCAGCTTCAACTTGTCGTATGCGGTCGTGTTGTACTTTCCGTAAATCTGGGCGTAGCCGGTAAGGCCTGCCTTTACTTTCAGACGGTAAGCAAACTCCGGAATCGATTCCTCATATTCCTTTGCAATCTCCGGCCGCTCCGGGCGCGGTCCGACGACGCTCATATCGCCCTTGAAAATGTTCAGAAGCTGCGGCAGCTCATCAATTCTCGTCGCGCGGATCACCTTCCCGACCGGCGTAATGCGGCTGTCGTTCTTCGTTGCCAGGCGGGCTACGCCGTCTTTTTCGGCATCCACGATCATGCTTCGGAATTTGTAGACATAGAATTCTTTTCCGCCGATCGTGAGACGTTTCTGTTTAAAGAACACCGGGCCATGGTCATACAGCTTGATGCAGAGCGCTGCGATCAGCATAATCGGCGACGTGATCACAAGAAGAATCGTCGATACGAGCAGATCCAGCAGGCGCTTGCAGAATCTCTGATCAAACGAAAGACCACTGTTTCGCGCGAGCAGAAGCGGTGTATCGAAAATATGGAGCGCTTCCGCTTTCCGTACCATAATATCCGACAGCTTCGGCGTCAGATAGACACGGATTTCTTTCGCATAGCAATATTTCAGCAGACGGTTGCGCAGCTCCGAATGAAGATCGCCCAGGATCACACCCTCCTGACCGTATGTGTCAATCTGGCGGCAGAGCTCTTTCTCTCCCACTTCCGTGCTCACCTTATGTGCTACAATATACTTGTCCGGCCGCTGGTTCATCTTCAGCTCCAGGCTTTCCATCGGGTATTCACCGTAAATCAGAAGCACCTCTCTTGGCGGAAAGAGACGCGCAAACGTCTTCTCAAAAAGCCAGGATACAATGCCTGCCAGCGCAAAGTCCACGAGTGTCATGCCGACCATCGGCAGAATGTACGGCAGGTGGCGCCACAGCAGGATAATCTGCAGATACATCAGCGCATTGGCACAGAATGCCGTCATCATCTGGGAATAGATGATGCTGCTTCCCTTCATGTAGCCGATCTTCATGCCGCCGTAAATGTACATGAAAACCAGAAGAAAAATGCCGTAGATCACGACGATAATCTGATTTCCCTTATCCCAGAACGGCTCCAGCCACAGGTGGCTCGCATAGTATCTGTCCCAGAACACAGAAAAAACAGCGCATTCCAGAAGCACAATCGCCGCGACCGCCAGGACACGCATCAGATGTTTGTACTGTTCCCTGTTTTTATAGTTCATCAACCTCTTCCTCTCTTTTTGCCCTTACCGTAATACTTCCGCACACCGTTTACCGCATAGCACGCAAAACAGTACAGGGAGCGGAACGTTCCCATTCCCAGCTCGCGGTAAACACGGTAAGTCATTCCTGCAGAATGCAGTTTATTCCCCGATTTTCCTGTGCTGGACAGCCGGTATTTCAGCAAAGGCTCATCCACACCGCAGGCTGTCCCGTATTTTTTCAGGATCCGCAGCCAGTCCAGATAATCCTCGTGGCACTCGTCCTTTTCCATCGGGAATTCCAGCAGAACGCTTCTTTTGGCCAGTACCGACGAGCAGCCGATCACGTTGCCGCGCAGCAGCATTTTGTAGGTGATCCGCTCCGGGACAGAAAAAATCTTCTGCTTTTCCGGTTCCTGATCGTAAATCAGCTCCCGACCCGTACAGCAGAGCACATCACCGGTCTTTGCAAGGGCTTTTTCCTGCTTTTCCAGTTTTTCGGGATCCCAGTAATCATCCGCGTCCAGAAAGGCAATGTAATCGCCCTTTGCGAGCTGTACACCGCGGTTTCTGGATGCGGATGCTCCTTTGTTTGTCTCATTCCGGATATACCGTACCCGGTCATTTTCTCCGTAACGCCCCATCTTTTCCATCGTATCGTCCGTGGAATGGTCGTCGATCACCAGGATTTCCAGCGGGGTTTTTGTTGTCTGGCAAAGGACTGAGTCGATTGCCTGAAACAGTGTTTCTGCACCGTTGTACGAAGGGATTACTACTGAAATCATGTATTTTCCTCTCTTACTTTGTCTGCTGCATCTGTTTTTTAAATTTTCCAGCAGCAAACCTCCTACTTTTATAGCATATCTGCACGGGCTTGTCAATTTTACGCCGGGATCTGCTGGTTTTTCTTTCTTACATGTAATTCTATGTGAGCTTTAAAAACGCCAGTAAATAGAACAGAATTCCTCCGAACAGTGCTCCGTTTCCGCCGTTTTTCTGCCCCGTCTTTTTTCCGATGGCAGTTCCGGCATACATCGCCGCCATTCCGACCGCGAAGGAGGCAAAAAAGATCTGTCCTCCTGTCACCGGAAGATCCGCGGCAAAGACGCCGGAGACAATTCCATCCACCGACATCGAAACCGCCAGCAGGCCAAATTCCAGTGGGTGGAGCTGTTTTTCCAGATGTTCCAGTCTTGCTTCTGGTTTTCCCTGCTTTTTTCTTCTGCGTTTTCTCAGTTCTTCAAAAATTTTCAGCGTTCCCATAAGAAAAAAGCAGCCCGCACCCACTCTGGTTCCCCATTCCGGTCCTGCGGACTGCAGAAATCTTTTTCCAAACTGCGCGGAAGCAACCAGGGCAGCACTGCAAAACAGATTCAGCAGCGCCGTCATGCCGGGTGAAATTCTCGTATTGCTGCTTCCATATCCGATGCTTACTGCAAAGTTATCGGCTGAGAGCGCCGCAGCAAGCAGAAGCAATTCTACCATATGACACGCTCCGTCATTTCTCACTTTACAGTATTCGTCTGTTTTTCAAACCGTGCATCCCGGGAAGGCAGTTCTTTTTCTTATTCCACTGCTTTCCGGAATTCCCGGATTTTTTCTCCGAAGTGCGATACATCGGTGCAGAAAATGCTCGAAGTTCCCGCCACAAAAATGCTGGCTCCAAAGGAACGCAGCGTCGCGCCGTGCTCCTTCGTAATGTTTCCGTCCACTTCTAAAATGATGTCCTCCCGGTGCATCTCCTGCAGAAATTTCTGCAGCTTTTCCGCCTTGCGCAGCGTACTCGGCACAATTTTCTGTCCGGCAAAGCCCGGATTCACCATCAGAAGATTGACGCCGTCGATATAATCAAGCACTTCCTCGATCTGCCCGATCGGTGTTGCCGGGTTGATCGCGAGGAACCGCTTGCAGCCGTACGGCACGAGGTAATCGAGCGCGCGCTGCACCTGGAAAGTGCTCTCATAATGAATCGTCACGATGTCCTCTTTGTAAATGCCGATCCACGGCAGCTTGTACTCCGGGTCTTTAATCATCAGATGAAGATCGAGCGGAATACTCGTCAGTTCCCGCAGTCCGCGGATGTAGTCGACGCCAAGGCCGAAGTTCGGAACGAACTCGCCGTCCATCACATCGATATGGAGATATTCGACTTTTTCTTTTTCAAATACATCGATCGTCGCCTGCAGATCCACAAGGTTTGAGCACATCATGGATGCCGATATCTGACTTTTTCTCATATTTTTCTACTCCCATGAAACCATTACTTTGCAGTATGGCTCTTTATGATTTTTCATCAGTTCCAGTCCGTCCATCAGCTTTTCGGACGGGAAACAGTGCGTGATCAGCGCCTGTGCCGGGATTTTCTTCTTCGAAAGCGCATCGAGTGCCTCCGTCCAGTCGCAGGCTTCATCTTTTTCATAAGAAGAATTCCACGTTCCCATCAGGTTCAGCTGTTTGCGCAGGATGCGCCAGTACACGTTCTTTTCCATCGCAAGATCGCCCGATGGATTTCCCATCAGCACGATGCTTCCGCCCGGTCTTGCAAGAAGAACTGCACTGGAAACGGCCTGCGGCGTTCCGACCGCTTCTACTACAACATCCGCCTGAATCGCTTTACTCTCCTCTTCCGTCACATATGAGATGCCCGGGATCTGTTCTGCGATCGCACGTTTTGCTTTGCCCCGTCCAATCACAAAAACGGTTTCGGCGCCGAGCGCTTTCGCCCACGCTGCCGCTGCAAAACCGATCATGCCCGTTCCGATCACTGCTGCGGTATCGCCCGGCTTCACACCGCTTCGTTTCACCGCATGAAGCGCCACAGAGAGCGGCTCCAGCATTGCTGCCTCGCGGAAGCTGACGTTTTCCGGCAGCTCCATCAGGTTCCAGTCCGGCACGGCCACGTATTCCGCAAAGCCGCCGTCCCGGCGCGAGCCGAGGTAATCGTAGTGTTCGCACATCTCATATTTTTTCTGCCGGCACTGCGGGCAGGTGCGGCATGGGATCAGCGGGAAAATGCCGACCCGTTTTCCAACTCGCTCTTCCGGCACACCCTCGCCGTATGCGGCAACCACGCCTGAAAACTCGTGACCCGGAATCGTTGGAAAATGGTATGTTCCGTTTGTGAAAATCCGCGGAATATCGGAGCTGCAGATTCCTGATGCCTTTACCTGCACCAGAACCCAGCCGGATGGGATTTCCGGTTTTTCGATGTCTTCCCTTCTTAAATCATTGACTCCATGCAGCTCGTATGCTCTCATTTCGTTTCTCCTTCCACAATCGTACAGAAACGCTCCAGGTCGCTCCTTGTTGTAATCTTAAAGTTCCGCTCATCCCCTGGGATCATCGCCACATCCATTCCATGGCGGTAGGCAATTTCACTCGTTCCCCTTGTGAGGGACAGCTCCTCTTTCGATGCTTCCCGGTTGATCTTCGCGTACGGATGCAGCCGGAAGGCTTCCGGCGCCTGACCGGCAAACAGCGTGCTGCGCTCCAGCAGATGGTCAATTTTCGTTCCATCGCTGCTCTGATAGATCGTGTCCTTCATCGGCAGCACCGGCATACAGCCCTCATGATCGGCAAGCGCCGCAAGGCAGTCGCCAATCAGCTGTTCGCTCACCAGAGGCCGCACGCCGTCGTGGATGATCACACCGTCGTTCTCCGATACGGAATCCTCCATGCAGACGGTAAGGCCATTATGAATGGATTCCTGCCGCGTATCCCCGGCATCCGCAAAGGCGAGAAATTTCGTAATCCCGTCTTCTTCCATCCATCCGCGGATCTTCTCTCTCCAGGCATCTGCCGCCACGATGACGATTTTCTCAACGGCACTGCTTTTCTGAAACTGCTCCAGCGTATACAGCAGAATCGGTTTCTTTTCCACTTCCAAATACTGCTTCGGAAAATCCCCCATCTGCATTCTCGTTCCGATTCCCCCCGATAATATGATTGCGTAATTCATCTTAAGCCTTTCCTTTGCTCTTTTTACTCTCTTTTTTTCGCTCTTCTTCCAGCTCTTTTAAAAAGTCTCCCAGTTCTCCAGAGGCGTTCTCCAGCAGATACGACTTCGTTTTCTGTTCTTTCTCCAGATAGTTTTCCCGGATCTGGCCGTTTGTATGTTCAATCTCGGTGCGCAGATCCCGTGCGGAGAGACGATGCGCGCCCGCTCCCATAATGATGATCTGCTCGAGACCGTCCGAGGAAGCCACCGTTACGTTGCCGTTGTGGCCGATCCTGTGAACCGTTTTCTCGATGTACTGGTCAGCCGTCTCCGCCTCTTTCGTATAAACGACATGAATATTATGGTACATGCCGACCTCACCCTGGTTGCCTTTTACTTTGTAGGCATCAAAGACAAGAATCAGCGTCATTTTTTTATATCCTTGATAATTTGACAGGATGTCCATCAGCTTTCCTCTGGCGCTCTCAATATTATACCTCGCCAGCTCATTTAAATCATCCCATGCAAAAATAATGTTATAGCCGTCCACCAGCAGATATTCCTCCTGCGGCTCCTTCGGGCGGTTTGATTTTGCATATTTGGGATCCCCGATGCCGGATGACGAGGTGACCGGACGTGTCCGCCGCTCGAAACCGGCGCGCTTCCGCTCCACTTTGCCGTATGTCCTCGTAAAGATTTCTTCCAGCTCCTTTGCCTCCTGCAGGGAAGCTGCCATCGGCACGCGGTCGGATGCTTTTTTTGCTTTCTGCACAGAGGATGCTCCGCCGCTCCGGTCTGCCGCAGATTCGGCTGAATCGCTTTCTTCTTCCGGATTTTCCAGCGTGTATTCCAGATGCATATGGTCTTCCACTTCATTCCATGGAACGACAAAGCCTGCCCCGTGGGCACAGAACACAGAACCCGTCGGATTTTCCACATCCGCCTCGGAATCGTAGCCGATGGAGGCAATCACTTCCTCCGCGTTGTGACACGGCTCATATCCTTTTAAGGTACAGAACACTCTTCCGCGTCCCCGGCTGTAAGCAGTCACTTCTTTCTGATAATCCCGCATCGTCACAACCGGTGCGGTTCCGGTGATCACTGTCATATCGCCTTCCATTTCCGGCGGTTCAAAGCTGCCGTACATCCGCTGGATATCGTTCAGCGCCCGTCCCGTCGATTCCGACGGAATTTCCAGACGGAACGCATAGACCGGCTCCAGCAGAACGGATTCTGCTTTTTTCAGTCCCTGCCGCACCGCACGGTACGTCGCCTGGCGGAAGTCGCCGCCCTCGGTGTGCTTAATGTGCGCACGGCCCTTGACCAGCGTGATTTTCATATCGGTAATCTCCGACCCGGTCAGCACGCCGGGATGCTTCCGCTCCAGCAGATGTGTGAGGATCAGACGCTGCCAGTTGCGGTCCAGGGTGTCCTCGCTGCAGACGGTTCCAATCTGCAGTCCGCTGCCCGGTTCTGCCGGCTCCAGCAGCAAATGAACTTCCGCATAATGGCGCAGCGGCTCGAAATGGCCGACACCCTCCACGGTACTGCGGATCGTCTCTTTGTATACAATATTTCCGGCTCCGAATTCCACCCATTCGCCGAAACGCTCGTGGATCAGACTCTTTAAGATCTCGATCTGCACCTCACCCATGACCTGCGCATGGATTTCCGCGAGGCGCTCATTCCAGACAATGTGGAGCTCCGGGATTTCTTCTTCTAACTGGCGCAGTTTTCCAAGCATCTGATGGACATCGCAGTCCGGCGGAAGCTCGATGCGGTACGTCAGCACCGGCTCCAGCACCGGTTTTTCCGCCTCGGTTTCGTTGCCGATGCCCTGACCGGAGAAAGTGCTGTTCAGTCCCGTTACGGCACAGATCGTCCCCGCCGGTGCTTCCTGTACCATCGTATAGCCCGCACCGGAATAAATACGGATCTGGTCTGCCTTTTCTTCGCCGAGCATCTGCTTCACCTTCAGCACGCCGCCCGTGATTTTCAGATGCGTCAGACGGTTTCCTGCCGTGTCCCTTGAAATCTTAAAAACGCGCGCGCCAAAATCCCCGCCGTACTCCGGCGTTTTTGTAAACCGGTCCAGAATTTTCAGAAATTCCGTCACGCCCTCCATCTTGAGTGCAGAGCCAAAGCAGCACGGAAAAACCTTCCGCTCTGCGATCATCGTGCGGATCTGGTCTTCTTCCACGCTTCCCGTTTCCAGATACTGCTCCAGCACGTCCTCATCACACATGGCGAGTTCTTCCAGCAATTCTGCGTTCTGGAGATCCTGCGAGAAATTCAGGCAGTGCTCTGAGAGACGGCTCTGCAGTTCTTCCAGCAGTTTTTCCGCATCCGTGCCTGGCTGATCCATCTTGTTGATAAAGAGAAAGACCGGGATCTCATACCGCGCGAGCAGCCGCCACAGGGTTTCCACATGACCCTGCACGCCGTCCGCACCGCTGATCAGAAGAACCGCATAGTCCATGACCTGTAAAGTGCGCTCCATCTCCGCCGAGAAATCCACATGGCCCGGCGTGTCAAGGAGTGTGACCTCCGTCTCGTTCAGCTTCAGCACGGCCTGTTTGGAAAAGATCGTGATGCCCCTTGCTTTTTCCAGTTCCTCCGTGTCCAGAAAGGCGTCCTTGTGATCCACTCTTCCGGCTTTCCGGATCTGGCCTGTTTTATATAAAATTCCCTCTGCCAGCGTCGTCTTTCCCGCATCGACATGCGCTAAAATGCCTACCGCCAGTTTTTTGGTTTTTTCCATTTTGTTTCATCCTGTCTGTATGATTCATATTTTTCAGGCCCCCTCATCCCCTGCGGCCCGACTCACTGCTTATTGTACCACAAAACCTCTCATTGCGGAACCCCGGAGTGAAACGCAAAAAATCTCAAAGCGGCTTTTTCTCCTGCTTTGAGATTTTTTATGCTATGTTCTGTTTTATCTCTCCCCCGCCATCGGCTGCCGATCTGCAATTTTCAGGAAAACAAATCCCAGTGCAAAGAAAATCGCCAGGCATGCAACCGCCACGTTGATCGTTCCGCCTGCCAGTTTTACAGCTGCAATAACTGCAGAACCGAGGAACGATGGTTACTCTGTCTTCCAACGTCATATCCGTTTCTTTTAAAAGTTCATTTGCAAGAAGTGTACCGTACTCTGCATGATGGGCAACCTGCATACAGTGTTTCTGCGAATGATCCGTATATCCCAGCTGTCCCAGGTTTTCGTTTCCTTTTTCAGATATGCGCTGCATCCATTCCAGACTCCAGCCTAACCGCTGTATTTTTGCTGTTCCTGCCATTTCTTTCAGAATATTTTTTACTACAATCACGATCGTAGCACATTTGTATTTTAACTGCTATCCTGTTCCTATAAGGTCTATATCAAATGATTGTTAAATTTTTTATATTTTTGATGCAGTCAGGCGGGGTTCTGTTACAGCAGAAAAGCACTGCAAATACAGATGGATGTATTTACAGTGCTTATTTTGAGATTATTTTTGTTTTTTAATTCTGTGCGTCTTCGTATTCTTTTACTTTTTCTTCATACTGCTCCTGGCTCTCGATCGTATGTTTTACAATATGACCGTGCTCTTTCTGCTTATGTGCCAGATCCCGGCCAGGACGCGGTGCATATTCGTCTTCCGGGATTTCGAGTGCATTGGCGGTGGCGTGAATGATACCGTTGCTGCTGTAGGTGGCACCGCTCAAGGCGTCGATGTTAAGGCTCTGTTCTTCTTTCATCTGCCCTATCACGTAAGGCGCTGCACGGAAAAAGTATTCCTCGGTGTCGCAGTAGGAAAGGATGGAGATGTCGGTCACTTTCTGGTTTTCTACCGTTACCTGCACTTCGACATCCCCGCGGAAGGCATCGGCGGTACCCGTGCAGATACCGTCTTTCAGGTCGTGGAAACGGCCGGCGTCCAGGAATGCCTGTTTTTCTTCCGTTGTATCCGTCGATTCAGATGCTGTATTTTCCTGTACAGTATTCTCATCTCCGGCGGCTTCTTTTAACGCATTTTGAGTGGCCTCAATCAACCCTTTACTGCTGTAGGTGGCGCCGGAAACGGTATCTATCTCCTCGGCACTCTGTTTTTTCATGATTTCCGAAAAGATTCCTGACTTTGCTCTGTCCAGATATGTCTGATCATCCTCGGCGTTCTCTATCGTCAATCCGGTTATTGTTCCCTGTTCCACTTTTACGGAAACGGTCACGGTTCCGCGGTAGCCTTCTCCACTTCCGGAATAAGCGCCGTCCTGGAATCTGCTGTCCAGATTCTGTTCTGCCGTATTAATGGCCGCATCACCTGCTGTCTTACCAACGGAACCGCTCTCGCTCCGGATCAGGAACTGTGACGCTGCAATCGTAAGACAGGTCACCCCGACACCGATCCACACGCTGTATCGGTACTTCCAGTGTGCATTGTTCTTCAGACATCCGTTTATACATACCCCGCATCCAATGCACTCGCCGCCTGCCGTCTGCTCTTTTTCTGTCAGATCAATTCCCATGGTACATTTTGCAGTACAGAGACGGCAGTTTCCGCATTTGCTCCGCGGTTTTACAATTTTTAACAGCGTACATCTGGAAATCAGGCTGTAGATGGCTCCCATGGGACAGAGATACCGGCAGAAAAAACGCTGGATTAAGACGGATCCGACGAAAATCACCAGAATCAGCGCACCGCCAATCGAAAACATCGGCTTCACGCCCGGCCAGTGTCCGATGGAACTGTACTGTCCAAACACCTGCCACGGCCCTGCGATGTTCCATTTTATCATACCGCTCCATACGAAGACTGCCCAGAACAGGAGCACACCATATTTGATCCAGCCTGTTGGAACATTTCTTCCACTCTTCTTTGAATTTGAATGCAGGTTTTTCGCACCTGCTTTTCGAAACCGCTTTTTCAGCTTATTTCCTGCAAACCACAGAAAATCCTGCACAGCCCCGAAGCTGCAGAAATATCCGCAGAAAAACCGTCCCACAATAATCACCGCCGGAACCGTCGCCAGCACCATCCATACCGAATACCTGATCCGTTCCCACGAAACCGTCCCCTGATAAACTGCGGAAATAATCGTCCCAACCGCAGAAAACTGCGCCTCAAACAAGCCCGGGATCAGCAGGAAAGAAAGGATCTGAATCACTGCTTTCGGCCAGTTTCTTTTGTCTTGTTTTTTCAAATTTGTTCCTCTTTTCTTATGTTTAACGTTTCATCTCCATTACCGGACCATTCGATTTATGTTCCTGGATTAATTCACAAATCTCCGAAAGATTCATTGCCGGGAAATCTCCGGGGACGGTATCCTTCAGGGCACTTACTGCATTTCCGATGGATACTGCCTGTGACAGTAAAAAACCCTCATAAATCGTGTATTTTCTGCACATTTATGAGGGTTTTATATTTTTGCGTTATTTTTACAAATTCACAGTTGAATTATGCGTTCATCTGTTTTGCAACTTCCTCAGCAAAGTTCTCTTCTTTCTTCTCGATTCCTTCACCGGTCTCGAAACGAACGAAGCCTTTTACTGCTACGGTTGCGTTGTTTGCTTTAGCAACCTGTGCTACGTACTGAGCTACGGACTGTTTTCCGTCTTCTGCTTTTACGTATACCTGGTCAAGCAGGCAGATCTCTTTGAGCTCTTTGTTGATACGGCCCTGGATCATTCCCTGGATAACTTTTTCCGGTTTCTGGGACTCTTTCGGGTCGTTCTGAATCTGAGCCATGAGGATTTCTTTCTCATGTGCGATGTAATCAGCGCTTACTTCGTCGCGGTTTGTGTACTGCGGACGAAGAGCTGCAATCTGCATTGCAACGTTTTTAGCCATCTCTTTGAGGTCATCGTTTACAACATCTGTCTCAACGTCAACCAGAACACCGATTTTACCGCCCATATGAGTATAAGAAGCAACGAAACCGTTCTCCTCTTTTACCTGCTGGAAACGACGGATGTTCATGTTCTCGCCGATGGTAGCGATCTGATGAGCCAGCTCTTCGCCAACGGTCTCGTTGGTATCGAATTTCCAAGGCTCTGCCAGGAATCCTTCTACGTCTGCTGCAGTTGTATCCATAGCCTGCTCTGCAACCTGTGCTACATAGCCACGGAATTTCTCGTTCTTTGCAACGAAGTCTGTCTCAGCGTTTACTTCTACAGCGACAGCTTTCTTTCCATCCTCGGATACGTTCAGCATAACGATACCCTCAGCTGCGATTCTGCCAGCTTTTTTCTGAGCAGTAGCAAGTCCTTTTTCTCTCAGGAACTCCATTGCTTTGTCCATATCACCTTCGGTAGCTGTAAGAGCTTTCTTGCAGTCCATCATACCAGCACCGCTTACTTCTCTTAACTCTTTTACCATTGCTGCTGTAATAGCCATTGTTTTATTCCTCCGTATACGTGATTCAGCAGACTGCATCTTCATGCCGGTCTGCTATTGTGAGATTCGCCGAAGGGAACCTGAATTTCAAGTTCCCCCCAGTTCATTACTTCGCGTAAATTATTCAGCGTCTGTCTCTGCTGCTTCTTCGTATGCAGCTTCCTCAGCCTCGCCCTGTTTTGCCTCGATCACTGCGTCTGCCATTTTGGAAACGATCAGTTTTACGGCACGGATAGCGTCGTCATTACCCGGAATTACATAGTCAAGCTCTTCCGGATCGCAGTTGGTATCGCAGATACCGATCAGCGGAATTCCCAGTGTATGAGCTTCCTGTACGCAGATTCTCTCTTTTTTCGGATCTACTACGAAGATAGCGTCCGGCAGTCTCTTCATTTCTTTGATACCGCCAAGGTTTTTCTGCAGTTTTGCAAGCTCTTTCTTTAACTCAATGACTTCTTTTTTCGGAAGAACTTCGAAGGTGCCATCCTGCTCCATGGTCTCGATTGCTTTCAGTCTTGCAATACGGCTCTGGATGGTTTTGAAGTTGGTCAGCATACCGCCGAGCCATCTCTCGTTTACATAGTACATTCCGCAGCGCTCTGCCTCAACAGCGATAGCGTCCTGAGCCTGTTTTTTGGTTCCTACGAAAAGGATTGTGCCGCCGTCTGCTGCGATGTCTGCAACAGCTTTGTATGCGTCATCTACCATTCCTACAGATTTCTGCAGGTCGATGATGTAGATACCATTACGCTCTGTGTAGATGTACGGAGCCATTTTAGGATTCCATCTTCTTGTCTGATGTCCGAAATGAACACCGGCTTCCAGTAACTGTTTCATTGAAATTACGCTCATTGTTTTATCTCCTTATGGTTTTATTCTTCCCCATGTTTTTTCACCTTGGAACCTGTTTTTCAAAAAACAGGCACCATCCTTGGTACCGCATGGGTGCTTATTGTGCAACAGTAAGATTGTATCACAGAGTTTTTTTCATGACAAGCATTTTTTTCGCGGATTCTGCGGTTTTTTTCTGTTATTTTTGTGTTTTTCCCTGTTTATCCTTTAAAAACAGATACCAGAATGTTCCGGCGCAGATTACCGCTTCCAAAAAGATGAACATCCATGCACCTGCCGGCGCTTTTTGGGTCATCCAGGATACGAACTGGCTCCGGTAAAGTCCCCAGATATTTTCTGCCATGTGCGCAAGAACCGGGGCAAGGAGTGTTCCGCACCGCTCATAAATAAGGATCAGAAGCACACTTACCACGGCTGCATAGACAAACTGCGTCACATTGCCGTGATATGCACCGAACAGCAGACATGATGCTGCGATGCCCCAGCCGGTTCCCCAGAAATCTTTTGCCCTGCGGTAAATCATGCCGCGGAAAACAATTTCCTCTGCGGCCGCGCTCAGCACACCGACGGACAGGATCAGAAGCAGCGGGTTCTGTCCTTCATAAATCTTTGATGCCATGTCCTGATAGCCGGAAAAGATTCTGGTAAAGCCGGTCACGTTCATTACAGTATTCAGGAGATGGCCGAAGGTCATAACCAGCAGAATACAGGCGGCTGCCTCTGCCGCACTCCACCGTTTTTCCGGTTTCGGGAACATGCCTTCATCTTTTTTGTACTGTTTCCAGAGAACCGGGATCGCCGCCAGACTGCCGATTGCTGATGCAAGAACGGATGTCGCGTGCATACGCTCTTCCAGATAACCGCCGGTCGTAAACGTCATCAGGATCAGCGCCAGAAGTACGGTTGCTCCGATCAGAAACAGTTCGTACGTCAGAAGCGGTTTTAAAAGACGCCATAGCTTCCGCTGGATAGGAATTACGATTTCCTCCGTTTTTGGCTCTGTTTTCGCTGTCCTTTTTTCTTTTATATTCTCTGCTTTTTTCTCTTTCGGCGCAAAGATTCCTGTTCCACTTTCTCCTCTTGTCAGCCACGGGATACGCTCCGGCTTCATTTTTTTGATGCGGTCGCGTCTTTTCTTCTCTTCTTTCGGATCCTCCGCCAGCAGTTTCAGTTCTTCCGGTGTATCACATACCTTTGCGGCACCTGCTGCCTCGAGTTCCTCTCTTCCGCCGTACCCATACGATACGCCGACACAGAGCAGTCCGTTTTCTCTTGCCCCGATTACGTCATAGCTTCTGTCACCAACCATCACCACGTCGGAACGGCTGTCTTCTGCTCCGAGTCGGCGCAGCGTCTCTGCGATGACTTCTCCTTTATCGGTTCTGGTTTCGTTCATTTCTGAACCGGTTACTACGGTAAAATACTTTCTGATTTCGAAATGCTCCAGGATCTGCTCCACGTATTTTTCCGGTTTGGACGATGCTACCGCCAGAATTTTTCCCTTCTCTTTCAGATACGCCAGAACCTCCGGGATTCCCTCGTATACTTCATTTTCAAAAATGCCCTCTGCCTCGTACCGCTCCCGGTATTTTGTGATGGCCTGCTGTGCTTCTTCGCAGCCAAGGCCTGCAAAATTCATGAAAGATTCCAGAAGCGGCGGCCCCACGTAACAGTTCAGTTTTTCCAGATCCGGCTCTTCGATGCCAAAGGATGCCAGCGCATACTGTACGCATCTTGTAATTCCAGGACCGGAATCGGTCAGGGTTCCGTCCAGATCAAATAATATCATATCTGACATACTCTTATTTCCTCTTTTACTTTTTTATCGTATGACATGTCTTTTATTCTAGCATATCGAAATTAGAAATACAAACAAAACCGGATCAGGCTATTTTCTGCAGAGTGCACGCAGATAGCGGGTGGTCTGATTCTGAATTTCGGCAATGGCACGAATCAGGTTCCAGAGGCGCCTTAAGGACTGCAAGAGGCGGGTTCCTTTTGGTTTCTGGCTGGTTCTTTGGCTGACAAGTGTGGAAGTTTTTGGTTTCACGTTGACTTCCCACGGTTTCATGGTTCGTACAATGCCGTCTGCGCCACGCACTTTTACAGTGATGCGGTTGTAGCCTTCGGAAAGGCTCTCGGCTTTCAGACAGATTTTGTTTTCTTTCCATTCGTATTCGGCTTCGGAGCCATTTACCATGCAGGAAAGAATTTCAGCCGTGTCGGCGGCTCCCTCGAGCAGAATTTCCGGGGTATAACCGGGATCTATTTCGACGCTGGTGTCGGCCGGGCGGATAATCAGGGGGTTCGGCGCTTCGAAATCTTCGTCTGCTATCTGTGATAATATGAAATCGGCGATGATCTGCGGCGGTATTTGAGATGGCTCCTCCCCGGCACTCTCAGATGGAGTTTCGGCAGGCGGAGGACTGCTTTCTTCTGTTTGTAGCGGAGTATCATCTGGATCTTGGGTCACCTCCTCGGGCGTGGCTGCAGCAACGGGCAGCTGTTCGTCTGTTTTGAGTTCTTCTTTCTCCGGAGACGATTGCCCGGGCTCCGTTTGTTCCTGCTTTTCTGTGTTTGACTTTCCGGCATCTGGCATTACGGTAGGCTCCTCTTTTTCTGGTGCTTTTGTTTCCGAGGTTTGATTTTCTGACTCTTTTTCGGTTGACGGAGATTCCTGCTTCGTTTCTTCCATATCAGGCTTTTCCGGTTCCGGATCTTCTGGCATCAAATTTTCCGTTCCGGATTTTTCTGAACCTGTATCTTCATAATCTGGTTTTTCTGTGTCCATTTCTCCAAAATCCGTTCTCTCCGAATCTGACTCTTCTGTCTCTGATTCTTTTGTATCTGTTTCTTCACATTCTTCCTCTGATTCCGATTCCCCGGAACCCATATCTCCTGCCTCCGGCAATTCTTCTGGCTTCCCCGATTCTGAATCCTCCGAAATTTCTTCCTCCTCTTCTTCCCACCTTTCCGCTGGTTCTTTCTCCGGATCCGGAATTACCGTCGGGGGAAGCATTTTTTCTTCTTCTGTCTCTTTCTTTCCGGTCTCTGCCGGATCTGTTTTCTCTTCCGGCGGCTCTGGTTCCTGCTCTGGTTTCTCTTCTATAGGCGGTTCTTCTTCTGACTTTTCGTCCGGCAGCAGTTCCTCCGGTCCGGCTTTCCCGTCTGCATCTGTCACATCACTGTTCTCGATGATTTCAGCTTCTAATTCCACGCTTTCCACCGCACTTGCGGCCTCGCCTGTCGTCTGCTGTGTCTCCGCATGGACTTCGATTCCCTGGACGGCCAGGAATCCTGTCATCATTGCGCATATGGTCTTTTTTCTCATCCTGCTTCCTCCCATCTTTTTCTGATCTGCTGATAAAAAATGTCCTCCTCCATTCCCGGAATTTCTGCTGCCTCGTTGAGGTACTGTTCTGTTTTTTCCTGCATGTCGAACTGAAGTGCCAGCTCTGCGGCCCTGAGCAGATTTTTCCGCCGGTTTCCATCCTGTCTGCTGCACAGAAGCCGTTCGTAATAGAGAAAGCTCTCCTGGCACCAGTCCTGTTCTCTTTCCCCATCCCCAGATTTTCCGCCAAGATAGCACGCATCCGCCAGTCTCTGCCAGATAACCGCCTCCCACTTCCCCTCCATATTCTCGCCTGCGGCCTTTTCCAGCACTTCGATTCCTTTCCGCATGGCGTCTATGTCATTTTCACGCGCCAGTTCTTCGGAAAAACTGAAATACATTCCTGCAACAGCAAGATATCTGCGGCAGCGTTTTTCTTTTTCCGGCTCCTGCTGCGTGTCATCATAAAATTCAGCCAGCAATGGCGCCATCTGCATTTTTTCCCTTGCCGCATCATCCGCCAGACAGTATTCCACAAGTTCCTGCTCCACACGCCCCGCCTGACTGAGATGGTCTGCCTTTAAAAACGCTTCCCGCGCTTTCTGGTAGTTCGGCAGACTGCCTTCTTCCACCGGATTTCCGCAGAACCAGAGATCTCCCTGCTCCTCCCATTCGTCTGCCGCCGGAAACTGCCCCCATGGCATCCTGCTGGCAACTGCAGCCGCTCCTCCTGTCAGAAAAACAAAAACTGCAAAGATCCGCAGAGTCTTCCTGCCTTTTTGCTTTCTTTCCAGCCGCCGCAGTGCCTTTTTGACTTCTCCGGCAGACGCATACCGTTCCTCCGGCTTTTTCTGCATACACTTTTCCATCACCCGCCAGAGTCCTCTTTTCTGCCGCTTTTTCGCATGCTTCGCCATTGCCGCAAGCAGTGCGCCGAGTGCATAAAGATCAGAACGGGCGTCACACTTCCCGTCATACTGCTCCGGCGCTGCATAACCGCGGGTTCCATAACGGACTTCCACACCCGTTTCTTCTGTTCCGGCTGCACCGAAATCCACAAGGTATATTTCACCACGCTCTGTTATCATCACGTTGTCCGGCTTCAGATCCCGGTAGAAAACCGGCGGGTTCTGTGCATGGAGATAACAGAGAATCCCGCTCAGGGCAATTCCCGTTTTCAGAATTTCCCGGCTGGAAAACCGTTCTCCCTTACGCATACGCTGTCCGATAGATTTTCCGTTTACAGCTTCCATCACCAGAAAGCTTTTTGTCCCACTTTCCAGAAGTTCCACCGCACAGGGAATCCCGGGATATGAAAACTTCTGTAAAAGAAACGCTTCCCGGCGCAGTTTTTCCCTGTCACATATACTTACCTTGACTGCATACCGCTTTCCGGATCCAGTTTTCTCTGCAAGATAAACGACAGACGTTGCCCCTCTTCCGAGCACTGACAGCAGGCGATACTTCCCTCCCGGAAGTTCTACTTTTCCAATGATCCCGCCTCCTCTTTTTACGTCAAAGTGTTTGTCAGTCCGATATTCTGTTTTTGTACATGGATATAAATTGAGCCGAATGGCTCTTCGATAGAGTAATATAGAATCGATTTTTCAGGACGAATGTCCAAGCGGATGAAAAATCGTGATGTAAGTATAACACAACAGCCGCCGTTTCCGCAAGAACTACAGAAGCCGACGGCTGCCAAAAAAATCGCCTGTTTTTTATCTATTTTTTCCCTCTTGACGAATCTTACATCCGTTCCGGTGCCGAGAATCCCAGCAGGTCGATGCAAGTCTCAAGTACCTCGCGGACAAGATCCAGCAGTGCCAGGTAAGATGCTTTTCTTGCCTCATCCTGCTCACTTAAGATCTTGGTCTCGTGGTAGAAATGGTTGAACTCGTTTGCAAGCTCGTAGATATAAGCACAGATCTTATGCGGTGCTTTCTCCTCGAATGCGTTCTCCACAACGCCGTTGAAACGGGATACGGAAAGCATCAGAGCTTTCTCGCTGTCGCTCTTCGGTGCCAGAAGTGCGCCTTTCTTCAGTTCATTTCCCTCTTCTTTATATTTTCCGAGGATGGATTTTGTACGAACGATCGTGTACAGGATGTACGGACCGGTGTTTCCCTCGAAGGAAGTAAATCTCTCAACATCGAATACATAATCTTTCGATGCCTGGTTGGACAGGTCACCGTATTTAATAGCAGACAGTCCGACAATCTGTGCCGTTCCTCTTGCATCCGTATCTTTTACGCTGCGGTTCTCCACGATCTTCTGATACATCTCATCGTTGATCTCGCCGATCAGACGCTCCAGACGCATAACGCCGCCCTCACGGGTCTTGAACGGTTTTCCGTCTTTTCCGTTCATGGTACCAAAGCCGATAAAGGAAAGAACGGTATCATCATTCACCAGTTTTGCTTTTCTTGCACAGCGGAAACACTGTACGAAGTGAAGCTCCTGACGTTTGTCTGCCAGATAGCAGATCTCGTCCGGCTTGTACAGTTTCATACGCTGGATGATGGTTGCCAGGTCTGTCGTATCATACAGAGCTGCTCCATCGGATTTTAAGATCATGCACGGCGGGATCTCTTTTGTGTCTGTCTCTTCTTTGACATCAACAACGAGTGCGCCCTGGTCATAATGTGCATAACCATTGTCTTTCAGGTAATCTACCATGTCCGGAATGTACTCCTGTGCATCGGACTCACCCATCCACAGATCGAAATGAACGTCGAGATTTCCATAGTTCTTTTTCAGATCGGCAACAGAAACGTTCATAATGTGTTTCCAGATCGCACGATATCCTCTTCTGCCCTGCTGCAGCTCTCTCGTTGCCTCGAGTGCACGTTTCTTATAGTCCTCGTCCTCTTTCGATTTGCCGCTTGCGCAAGGATAAATCTCCTCGAGCTCGCTGATCGTAAACGGTGCTTCCTCCGGGTACTCTCCCGTAAAGGACTCATCAAAATAAACAAGCTCCGGATGGCGCTCCTGCAGCTCGGTGATGATCAGTCCCATCTGCAGACCCCAGTCTCCAAGATGAACGTCACCGATCATGTTGTGGCCCATGAAGCGTCCCATACGCTTGATGCTCTCGCCGATGATCGCGGAACGGAGATGGCCGACGTGAAGCGGTTTTGCCACGTTTGCTCCGCCGTAATCTACGATGATGGTTTTCGGATTTTTTGCTTTCTCTACAGAAAGATCTTCGTCGTTCTGCATTTTGGAAAGATAATCTGCCAGAAATTCCGGGTTGATTTTCAGGTTGATGAATCCCGGTTTTACGGCTTCAATTTCACCGATCACGCTGTGATCGGTCACTTTTTCTACAACTGCTTCAGCCAGCTGGATCGGTGCTTTGTGGTATGCTTTTGCAGCTGCCATTGCGCCGTTGCACTGGTATTCGCACAGATCCGGGCGGTTGGAAACGGAAACCCTTGCATAGGACGGGTCCATCTCCGCAGCGGTAAAGGCTTTTACCAGCTCTTCCTGGATAAGATCGATCAGTTTTTTCATAATGTTTCCCTCATTTTCTTCTTTACTGCAGAATCATCTGTTCTGCGTTTTGTTTCCGCGCGCTGCGCCGGGCTTCTTCCTCTTCTTTGATGCCGCTTTTCTGATAACAGTACTGGATGATATCTCTTCTTCGGATGATGCCGATGAAGATTCCCTCGTCATCCACAACTGGAACGAAATTCTGCCGCATGGACATCTCGATCAGGTCCTCGATGTTGCTGTTGATGTTGACGGACTCATAATTCCACCGTTTCGGAACCTGCCAGAGCGGGATATCCTCTGCTTCATGGTAATTCAGCAGATACCGTTCTTTTATGATGCGGAGCAGATCTCCTTCTGTCAGTGTTCCCACGTAGCAGCCCTTTTTGTTCAGTACCGGAACCGCCGTGTATTTATGATATTCGATCTTCTCGATGGCCTGCCGAAGTGAGCAGTCGTCATACAGATAAGCCGTTTCACTTTTCGGTGTGATAAAAAACAAAATATTCATTCGCGTATACTCCTTTTCGTTGGTCATACTCTTGTTTGATTATACCATAAACGAATGTGAAATGTCTTTGAATCTTTCTTATATTTTCATAAACATACCGAATCCGAAACTCGAATGCCTCTTTGCTGCGCCGCAAATTGCGCTTATTTTCCAGTATAACCGACTTTCCGCAAAAAGTAAAGATCTTAAGTTTCATCCGCACACGCCGCACAAAAAATCCGCACGGATCCAGCACCTACGCTGTACCCGCACGGATTTTTCAACTCTTTTTTGTTCTATTCTCTTCGCAGCGCATCGATCGGATTCAGGTTCGCTGCTTTTACCGACGGCAGCAGTCCGAATACGATACCGATCACCATGGAGAAGACCACGGAGAAAATGATTGCCGGAATACTGATCGCCACAGGCGTCTGCGATACCCTCGAAATCACCTGTGCCATGATAATGCCGCCCAGCACGCCGAGCAGTCCGCCGATGCTGGTGAGCACCGCCGCCTCGGTCAGGAACTGGAACAGAATTCTGCGTTTTCTTGCTCCGATCGCCTTTTTCAGGCCGATCTCGCTTGTACGTTCCGTTACAGATACCAGCATAATATTCATAACACCGATACCGCCGACCAGAAGCGAAATGCTCGCGATCCAGATCAGCTGCTGGTTCGTGCTCTGGCCTAACTCCTGCAGACTCTTTGCTTTCTCCAGCAGATCCTCTGCCTGATAGGAAAGAGAATCAGTTGTATTGGTCACGGATTCGTTCATGATATCCGCTGTTGTCTTTCCCACCGTGCTCATATCCTCGGTCGTTTTTGCCATCACAACGGCATTTTCCGGTTCATCATACTGGAATACGATCGGCCAGCAGACATCCGGCATCAGCACCAGCGGATAGGATTCCTGATTGTACGTATAGTAGTCATCTCTGGAATTGATGACCGGCTGGAACGAATCGGCTTTTTTGATCACGCCGATCACCGTGAACGGCTCTCCCATGATCTCGATCGTTTTGCCGACCGGCGACTCATCCGGGAAGAGTGTCAGCACTGCGGTATCGTCGAGGAGGACAACTTTGTGGGTCTTCGAGAAATCGCTCTCCACAAAGCCGCGTCCCTGATAAATCTGATATCCGCACGTCGACAGATAATTTTCATCCACGCCAAGCGCCTTCGCACTGTCCAGTGTTGTGTTTCCTTTTGCGATGCCGCTCACATACGTTCTTTCGGTGTAAAACGATGCATTTTCCACCTGATCCTGCTCGCGGATCCGCTTTTTCTGATCATCGGACAGTTTCGACACGCCGCTTGGCAGTCCGTTGTCCATCCAGTAATCACCGTCGCCCTGCTTTAAGCTGACGGTCACGTTGTTGTTTCCGGCTCCGATCAGGTTCTGTTTGATCTGCTCATTCGTTCCCTTGATCGTGGAGACAATTGAGATGATCGACGCAATTCCGATGATAATACCCAGCATCGTCAGGAAGGAACGCATTTTGTGTGACCAGATTCCCTGAAAGGAAAGTCTTACATTTTCTAACATAATGCGCCTCCTTAACTGTTGTAATAATCCGATGAACTGGATTCCTTCGTGTCTGCGCCTTCCACCACGGTTTTGCCGTACGGAAATGCAATGTAATCCTCTTCGGAAAGACCGCTCTTCACTTCGTAATAACTGCCCCACAGAAGTTTTCCGGTTACCACATTCTGTTTCTTTAATTTATCATTTTCATCCCGGATATAAACGAATTTCTGTCCGTTTTCCTCGCGGATGAATTCTTTGCTGACGTACAGGCCGTTGCCGTTTTCTACATCGTTTCCGACAGTGATTGCAATCTCGATCCAGTCACCGTTTTCAAAACCTTCTCCGCCTTCCGGGATAACGGCTGTGAACGGATAGAAGGAGGCTGGTGTCTCGCTGTACGACATGTAGCTTGTTGTCGGGTACGGAGAAATCTCGGTTACGGTTGCCGCTGCAAAAGCACCCGAAGACCAGGAAGTCACGTTAAGTTCATCGCCGACTTTTACCTGATCGAGATACGTCTCGCTTAAGTAGCCGCGCACGTACAGACCTTCGTTTCCACTGACCTGGATAAAGGCGCTTCCGTCGTTGGACGGGTTTTCTGCATTTCCAACCTTCTTTACCACACCGCTGATCGTCGCTTTTACGGTCTGGGAATCCAGGGATTTCTGCGTATTTTTGACTTTGAGTTCCTCTTCCTTCTGATCCAGCTTCAGATTACGGATCTGGCTTTCTTTTTCGCTGATGGCTTTTTTCAACTCATCTTTTGTGTAGGTCATCTGGGTATCATCACCGGAAGAAGTATTGTTATTTGCGCTGCTTCCTGTGGATGATGTAAAGAGGGACTGTACCGATGCTTTTTCACCGTAGAATACGGTTTTTGCTGTCGTCTGCACTGCTTCCGGCGCATCTTCGCTCTGCGGTTCCGCTTCCGGTTCTGCCGGGGCTTCGGTCGGCGTCGGCGTTTCCGTCGGAACTGGGGTCTCGCTCGGCACCGGAGTTTCTGTTGGAACCGGCTCTGTGGTCGGAATCGGTGTTGTACTTGGTTCCGGGCTGACGGTCGGCTCTGGAGTTACACTCGGTCCCGGCGTAACGCTCGGGGTCGGAGTTACACTTGGTGTCGGGGTAATCGTTCCTTCTTTTACCGCCACATTTGCAGTGCTGACTGCCATGGAAGTACCCTTGTCATTTTTCGCTGTCACTTCTACTGTATAGATTCCGGCATCCTCTTTTGTGATGTTTTCTTTTGTGTAAGTATCCTTAAAATCTCCGTCGATTGTCTTTCCGTTGTGTTTCCAGACGTATGTGTAAGTGACATCCGTTTCGGTGTTTTCCGTGGAATCGTCTGCCTCACCGCTTCCATTTCCGGCTTCACCCGGCTGTGTCACATCGTCCTCGGACGGACTCTCGGTTCTATCATCCGTTTTATCGTCGGCTTTCTCATCCGGCTTCTCTTCGGTATCTTTCTTCTCATTGATTCCGATTTTCAGCTTCAGCTCGCCGCCCTCTGCCACCTCTGTGTTGGCAAGCGGCGTGGTGATTTTTATTTCCGGTGCATCCGCCGATTCGGATTCTTTCAGACTCAGGACTGCTTCATACGAAGTCTCGTATGCTTTCGCAATCTTCGTTCCATCCTGCTCCCACACGGTTTCCAGCGCCTCTGCGGCTTTGTTTTCCTCATGAATCTCCAGGCGAAACCAGTATCCTTCGCTGTCCTCTTCTTTTTTCGTTCCCTTTTCATCCGCGTATCCTGCCATCTGATTCAGGAATCCGCCTGTCAGGACTGTTCCCGGTGCGCAGAGATAGGTGTATGGGTCTTCCTGCGTTCCTTCTCCTTTGTATGGTTTGGAACCAAATACAAGCTTATTCGTACTGCTGTACAGAACAGCATCCTCGTACGTCGGCTCCGGTTCTGGGGTCGGAATCGGTTCGTCCGGGAAATCCGGATCGATGGGTTCATCTGGAAAATCCGGGAAATCCGGGAAATCCGGCTCCACCGGATTCAGCGGCGTATCCGATACCGGTTTTGTCTTTTTCAGCTTTTCCAGTTCTTTTTCACTCTGCTGGATTTTCAGCTTTGTCTGTGCAAGCTGTAACTGCTGCGTTTCCAGATCCAGCTCAATCATGCTGGTATCGTATGTCATCAGCGTGTCTCCGGCATTTACCACATCGCCCTCTTTGACGAGAACCTGGGAAATGGTCTGGCTGTCGGAAAGATAGATGTTCTGGGAAGCCGTCGAGGTGATCTGGCCTTCCATGTTCATGCTGTCTCCCCAGTATCCACTCGTAAAGTCACTGACCGGATACACTTTTACGGTTGTCTTCTGCGCCTGGCGAATCCCATAATAGCCGCCGACACTTACGCCACCCACGGCAACCGCTGTCACGACTGCAATCGCTGCTTTCTTTGCGGCTTTTCCTTTTTTCATGCTTCGGCCACCTCCTTCGATTTCATCATTCCGTCGCGGATCTCCACGGTGCGCTGTGCCATCGATGCGATCTCCGCGTCATGCGTAATCATCAAGATGCTGACGCCCTCATCGTTCAGGCTCTGGAACAGCTCCATGACCTGCTCGCCGGAATGGGAGTCGAGCGCTCCGGTCGGCTCATCAGCCAGCAGAATTTTCGGATGGTTGACGATCGCTCTTGCAATCGCCACACGCTGTTTCTGTCCGCCGGAGAGCTGGGTCGGTTTGAAACTCATACGGTCGCCGAGCCCCACCCGCTCGAGGGCAATCGCTGCCCGCTCTCTTCTCTCTTTTTTCGGCACGCCCGCGTACGTCAACGGCAGGCATACATTTTCCATTGCGCTCTGTCTTGCAAGGAGTTGGAAGTTCTGGAAGACAAAGCCGATTTTCTGCAGGCGGATGTCCGACATCTGATTGTCACTGCATTTGCTGATGTCCTGTCCGTCGAGGATCAGCCGTCCGCTCGTCGCCTGGTCGAGGCAGCCGACAATATTCATCAGTGTTGTTTTTCCGGAACCGGAAGGACCCATGATCGCAACGTACTCGCCTTCTTCCATGGAGAAGTTGATGTTTTTCAGAACCGGAACCGGGATTTTGCCCTGCATATATTCTTTACAGATATTCTCTAATTCCAGAATCACGGCTGCACCTCCCCGTCATCTGCTGATCCGGCTTCCTGTGTGTCTGCCGGTTCTGCCTTACCATTGTCGGCGCCGCCGATCACGTTCGTTGTATCTTCCTCACCGCTGTACTCTGCGCCGTCCATGGTATTGTCAACCATGCCGTTTTCATCCTGCGTCATACCGTCGTCGACCATTCCATCGTCGTTGTCAAGCATACCGTCATCCACCATTCCGTCATCCTCGCCGCCGGCCGGATTGCTCTGTCCCAGTGATCCGTCGGTGCTGACTACGGTCTTCATCCCTTCTTCCAGACCGTCCTCCGGGAAGGTGATTGCATCATCTTCTGCAAGGCCGTCGGTGATCTGATATTCCATCATATTTTCATCGTGTGTTCCAAGGGTTACGCTTCGTTTTTCCAGTTTGCCTTTTCCATTATCGGCCCAGACGTAAGGATTGCTGTCGACATCGTTGATAAAGGAGTCAGACAGCCAGATTCCTGTTTTGACTTCCTGCTGGCCGACATCCGGCTCTACGTAAACGTGCTGACCGAGCATCAGGCCATTTGTTCCATCGAGCTGTACATAAAACGGATAGTTGCTTGACTGCGTCATACCGTCTCCCGAACTGCTGTAAACGTTATTGCTTCCTGTCCGTGCATTTTCCCGATCAATCTTTGTCACGGTTCCGGTCCAGGTCTGATTCTCATCTACACGAGAATGCACGATCACCTGGCTTCCTTCGGTAATCGAACCGTCGCTCATATTCTGTTCATTGATCTGGCCTTTTACACGGAAATCTCCCGTTGCAAGAACGGTCAGGAAGGAATTGTCGGAGTTGTCACCGGAGTAAGCGCCGGCGCTGCTGTCATCGTTGTTGATTGATTTTACAACACCGGCGATTTCGCTGATCACGGTCGCATTGGTGATGTTATCGTTTAATTTATCAATCTCCGCCTGTTTTGATTTTCCTTCATATTCTTTTTTCTTTAAATCCAGCTCCGCTTCCTGAATTTCCAGTGTGATGCTTGCCTGCTGGTCTTTTGATGCCTGCTTTTTGTCTTTGTAAAGCTGGTTGATATTGGTATTCATACTTGAAAGTTCATTGTTTATGCGTTCCAGATCCAGCTGCGCCTGCTCGAGGTCACTCTGGAATTTCTCGGTATCGTAGGAGAACAGCGGTGTTCCGACCTGAACCTCCTGACCGACTTCCACATAAACTTCCTTTACCTTTTTCTCGCTGTTTTTCTCTACCTTCCAGGTATTTTCCGACTCCACAACACCGGCATAGCGGTTTTCCATTCCATTTCCGGTTCCCAGATTGGTCAGGGCTTTTACAGTATTGACATAGACGACGTTATCGTCCTCTTTTGTACTGTTTCCAAGGAAATGCCATGTCACTCCCCCTCCGGCTGCCGCCAGCACTGCGACTGCACACACAATCGCGATTACTTTTTTCTTCATATGCTTCCTCCCACTTTTCTATTTTACAAATTAATTTTCTGCTTTCCCAAGTTAGTTCTATCGTATCACATTTTGTTTTTTGTTTTCTTACTTTTTCCTTACTCTTTTTTTAGCAAATACTGGCTTTTTCTGAAAATAGATTTTTGTTTTTGTCATTAAAAACCTGCCTCCGTGTTTATGACGGAAAGCAGGTTTTCTTTCGAATCTGTTAGATTTTATTTTTTATGCTACAAGTTTCATCTCCCGCAGAATGCGGTATACGAGATAACAGATCAGCGCTGCACAGACCAGTTTGAACAGAAGCGGAACGACGGCGAACACGATTTTAAATCCGAGCCAGATCACGCCGATCGGGAGAAGAATAGTGGCGCATGCGCCGAGGACTTTTCCTCCAAATTTCAGCAGCAGTCCGACGATCCCAAATAAAATTCCAATTCCGCAGAGCAGACCAAAACAGGTTGCCAGCATGACTAATGTAACTAACATCGTGATTCCTCCTTGTCTTTTTCTCTATGTGTTCCACTTGCTGTGGATGTTTCCGTATCTTTCTTACAAACCATATTGTAGCACTTTTTTCCAGCAAAACAACGGGGAAGACGTGGAAGAATTTCTTAAGTTTTTCTTTACACCGATCGAGTGAAACCTAAAAAAGGACAGACAACGCTGCACTTCTGCAAAATTGTCTGTCCTGTAAATTACAAAATTTTCTTTACTCTTCTGTTGTCTCTTCCTCAGCCTGCGGCTCAACCTCAAGACCAAGCTCTTCCAGCTGTGCTGCGTCAACCGGTGACGGAGCCTCGGTCATCAGACAGGAAGCATCTTTTACCTTCGGGAATGCGATGACGTCGCGGATGCTGTCCTCTTTTGCCATCAGCATAACGAGACGATCCAGTCCGTAAGCCAGTCCGGCGTGAGGCGGAACTCCGTATTTGAAAGCATCCAGAAGGAAACCAAATCGCTCATGTGCCTGTTCCTTTGTGAAACCAAGCATCTCAAACATCTTCTCCTGCACATCGTTCTGGTGAATACGAACGCTTCCTCCTCCGATCTCAGTGCCGTTCAGGACGATATCGTAAGCTTTTGCACGAACTGCACCCGGATCGGTGTCCAGAAGCGGCAGATCCTCGTCCATCGGCATGGTGAACGGGTGATGCATTGCGGTGAAACGGTTCTCCTCATCGGACCACTCCAGAAGCGGGAACTCGGTAATCCATACGAAACGGTACTCGTTCTTGTCGAGCAGTCCCATCTGCTCTGCCAGTTCCAGACGAAGTGCGCCAAGAACGTTCCAAACAATCTTGTTGCGGTCTGCTGCGAAGAGAAGAAGGTCTCCAGCCTGTCCGTCCATGGCTTTGATGAGGGCTTCCATCTGCTCCTCTGTCATAAATTTGGAGAAGGAAGATTTCCAGCTTCCATCCTCATGGATTGCAATGTATGCAAGACCTTTTGCACCGTAACCTTTCGCAAACTCAACGAGCTTGTCGATTTTCTTTCTCGGCATTGCGCCCTGTCCCTTTGCGTTAATACCGCGGACAGAACCGCCGTTTTCCAGTGCGCCCTTAAATACAACAAACTCGGTATCTTTTACGGTCTCGGAAACATCAACCAGCTCCATACCGAAACGCAGGTCCGGTTTGTCGGAACCGAAACGGTTCATGGCCTCTTTCCAGGTCATTCTCTGAATCGGGAGCTGTACCTCAACGCCAAGCACCTCTTTGAACAGGTGTGCCAGCAGTCGCTCATTGACATCGATGACATCGTCTACATCAACGAAAGCAAGCTCCATATCGATCTGGGTGAACTCCGGCTGACGGTCAGCACGCAGGTCCTCGTCACGGAAGCATTTTACAATCTGGATATAGCGGTCATAGCCGGAGCACATCAGAAGCTGTTTGAACAGCTGCGGAGACTGCGGCAGTGCATAGAAGCTGCCCGGATGAACACGGCTCGGTACCAGATAGTCTCTGGCGCCTTCCGGTGTGGATTTCGTCAGCATCGGGGTTTCGATCTCAAGGAAACCTTCTTTTGACATGAACTCACGGGTGAGCATTGCCACCTTGCTTCTCATAATCAGGTTTCTCTGGATATCCGGGCGGCGCAGATCCAGGTAACGGTATTTCAGACGGAGCTCTTCTCTCGTCTTAGAATCCTCCTCGATCGGGAACGGCGGGGTTTCTGCCTCGGAAAGAATGCGTAAGGACTCAGCCTTTACTTCGAGCTCTCCTGTTGCCAGATTTTCATTGACAGCACCGGAGCGGGCCATGACTTCGCCTTCTACGGCGATCACAAACTCGCTGCGCAGTTTTGCTGCTTTTTCAAAACCTTCCTTACTGATCGGGCCGTTCTCAAAGATGATCTGCATAATACCGCTTCTGTCGCGCAGATCGACGAAAATAATTCCGCCTTTATTACGGCTCTTCTGTACCCAGCCCATCAGGGTTACTTTTTTTCCGATATCTGCTTTTGTGACTTCCGCACAGCGGCAGGTTCTCTTCAGGCCTTTCATGGATTCAGCCATTTTCTTGTTCCTCCTATTTGGAACTGCGGACGCAAAGGGTTCGCATCCGCAGCACATCGTTTTTTCATGCGATTACTATTATTGGATATTCCTTACATTTTGTCAACAAAAAATTCTTCGATCTCGGTGTATCCTTCTCCGGCAAGCTGTTCTTTCTGGAATTTCTTGTTTTTCTTCATAACAGCGATGTTAATGGCAGTGCCTTCGCTTCTTTCTTTCGTTGCCTGCTGGATGATCTTCTGCATTCCTTCTGCCGGCATGTTTTTCTCAATCAGATATGCTTTTTTCTTCTGAGCACCCGGAATCTGATAATCTCTCTCGAGCAGCAGCATAACGATACGCTCAAATCCGATGGAGAATCCGCATGCGCAGGTCTGGTTGCCGGTGAATTTTCCGATCATCTCGTCGTAGCGTCCGCCGCCTCCGACCGATCCGCCGTACTCATCCATGGCGATCTCGAAGATCGGTCCGGTGTAGTAGGACATTCCACGTACCAGAGTCGGATCAAATGCGATCTTGAACTCTGCAGTCTTTACCGCATTTACACTGTCGATGATGGTTTTCAGGCCGTCAGCGTACTCTTTGTCAAGGAATCCCTCCAGTTTCTCGCGGCAGTATTCCACGCCTGCGGTATCCGGGGTGATCTCCTCGAACATTTTCAGGTATTTCTCTACGGACTCTTTTGCAAAGCCGGCTTCCTCGAGCTCTTTGGCAACGCCCTCAAGACCGATTTTATCCATCTTATCGAGGATAATAAATACGGTGTCATAGGACTCCTCCGGGAATCCGCTGTAGGCTGCCATTGCTTTTAAGATGCGGCGGTCATTGATACGGATCGTAAAGTTCTTGAAGTCCAGTTTTCCAAGCAGTGTGGTGGTAGCAAGGATCAGCTCAATCTCTGCGAGGTTGGTCGGCTCGCCGAGGATATCGATATCGCACTGCATGAACTGGCGGTATCTTCCTCTCTGCGGACGGTCTGCACGCCATACATTTCCCATCTGAAGTGCTTTGAACGGGGACGGAAGCTCGTTTGCGTTGTTGGAATAGTAACGGCAGAGCGGAACGGTCAGGTCATAACGCAGGCCGCTGTCTACGAGATCGTTTTCTTTCTCAGCGGTCTCGAGTTTCAGCTTCTCTCCTCTTTTTAAGATCTTGAAAATCAGTTTCTCATTCTCGCCGCCCTGTTTGCTGTTCAGGTTTTCGATGTGCTCCACGCATGGGGTCTCCATGGAGGTAAAGCCGAAGGTTCCGTAAGTTTCCTTGATCAGACGGATCACGTAGTCACGGATTGCCATTTCTTTCGGTAAAATATCTTTCATTCCGGTAACCGGTTTCTTTTTTAATGCCATTTTCTGTTTTCTCCTTTATGATTTCCCGGATCAATTCATCGACATCAGAAAGCTCGATCGCTTTCCGGCTGCCGCTGTGGATCACTCTCTGAAATGCCAGGAACATTTTCAGATCGAAATTTTTGACTTCTTCTGTCATAAGCTCCATCGCCTGTTTCCGCGTAAACGCACTCCGGTACGGGCGGTCGGAGGTCAGCGCGCAGTACACATCACAGATGCGTAAGATACGCGCCCCAAACGGAATCTTTTCTCCCGCCAGATTGGCCGGATACCCGGTTCCGTCATAATTTTCATGGTGATACAGAATACTCTCCAGCACAAAATCGGAGTAGCCGCGTCCCTGCAGGAGTTCATAGCCCAGTGTGGAATGGGTCCGCACAAAGCGCATCTCCTCAACGACGAGCGTATCCTGTTCTTCTACGTAATTCTCCAGTACAATCTTTCCGATATCGTGGAGAACGCCCGCTTTTGCAAGCTCATAGCAGATTTCTTTCTCATACCCCAGTTCCCGCGCAAGATCGTAAGCTAAATTGCTCACTTCCATGCCATGGATGAGCTGCTCGGTCAGGGTATAGCGCAGCATGTGAAGCTGCTGACTGGAATTTTCTTTCATTTTGGCAGATACTTCTCCATTCCGATACGTTTTCTCTCGATCATTTCATCGATACGCTCCACGTAGTTTTTCAGATCCTTCACGTTCTCCACCCGCTCAATGCGCTCTCCGTGTTCAAACACGAATTTCGTGGACGCTCCGGCTCCCGCGGCCAGAATGGACTGTTTTTCCTCCATAATGAGGATGTTGTAGATACCTGCTTTTCCTTCGCGGGAGTAGCCGACATTCTCAAAGTTACCCGCCATATTTTTCTGGCGGTACATGTAATACGGTCCCATCTCCATGCGGTGTGCGCTGTCCATCGTCATTTTCATGATCTCGGCAGAGTTTTCAAACGAGATTTCCTGATATTTGTCTTTGAACAGGTTGAGTCTCGTTGCACGCTTTAACGCAAGGGAATGGACGGTCAGGGAATCCGGATTCAGCGCTTCCACTTTTTCCAACGTATGCGCCACTTTTTCCTTGTCCTCGCCCGGCAGACCGACGATCAGATCCATGTTGATGTTGTCAAATCCAAGGGAACGCGCCATACGGAACTTCTCCTCGATCTCCTCCACGGTATGGTGGCGTCCGATCAGATCCAGCGTTTCCTGGTTCATGGTCTGTGGATTGATCGAAATACGGGTGACCGGGAATTTGCGGATGGCTTTTAAGACCTCCTCATTGATCGTATCCGGCCGTCCTGCCTCCACGGTGAACTCCTGCACCTGCTCCATCGGGAAGAGCTCTGTCACTTTCGTGAGCAGGCGCTCCATCTGTGCCGCATTCAGCGTGGTCGGCGTACCGCCTCCGATGTAGATCGTATCAAGGGTGTAATCCTTCATGTTCTCACTGATAAAGATCAGTTCTTTGATCAGTGCATCGAGATACGGATCTACCATA
Organism: Blautia sp. AF26-2; assembly: GCF_003460955.1. NCBI lineage: Bacteria > Bacillati > Bacillota > Clostridia > Lachnospirales > Lachnospiraceae > Blautia > Blautia sp. AF26-2. The sequence continues at coordinate 187,403 of NZ_QTWD01000004.1, forward strand.
TGCTCCCAGCGGCTTAACACATGGGAGCCGAAGGAACAGTACAGGCAGATGCTCGGACAGAACGGGATGCCGATGTACAGGCTGTAACCGTGTTCGTAGTCGATCGTCTTTAAAATGTCCTTTTCCCGGTTGGCAATCGTGATCGCAAGTGCCGTCTTTTCCGGGCTGGTGTAGTAAGTTTCGCGCATGTATTTCGCAATCTCTACATTTTTTTTACCCTCTTCAAGCATCTTCATCGGAATTTTCGTCGGACGGATGCCGGTGAGATCGCCCCATGGAAGTTCTTTGCCGCTCACTTCGGAAAGCGTGCGGTATACCATCCGTTTCAGGACATTTTTCGTTTCATGGCGGTCTTTTTCATATTCCACCGCCTCACACTGCGAAGCGAGCGTCTCATGTTTCTCGTCTGCAATCGAAAAACAGATCTGATCCGCCTCGTATGTGATCGTATCATAATATGCAAATTCCCCGTCCAGCGCCCCATCCTCTTCGTACCATGAGGTAATCTCACAGCCCGGATAGAATGCCTTGATCAGGGAATACACATCGTATTCAAAATCTTTTCTGTTAAAACAAAGGCTGATATTAAGCAAGGGGATTGTACCTCTTTTCATGTTCAATCGTAGTTTCATCGTTGTGGCCCGGATACACGGTCACATCCCCGGGAAGCTCTTTTAACAGGCGCTTGACCGACGCGGTCAGCTCTCTGCCGGAGGATGTCGGGAAGTCGTATCTTCCGTAGGACTCGCAGAACAGCGTATCACCGGAAAAAAGTGTTTTCTCTGCCGGAATATAGTAGCAGACACCGCCTGCCGTGTGCCCCGGTGTCGCAAGAACGTGGATTTCAAAATCTGCGAGATGCAGCACATCGCCCTCTTTTACGGTTTTGTCCGCCTGCATCGTGTACGGTTTGCTCCAGAGCCCGGAAAGATTTTCCTTTGGATCCCCCAGCAGGTGCTGCTCTTTTTCATGGACATAGACCGGGATATGGTACTTTTTCCGCAGCGCATCCGCTGCCAGCATATGGTCGAAATGGCCATGGGTCAGCAGAATGGCCTCCGGGTCGCCGTCGATCTCGTCGATCTGGCGTTCAATCTCCAGCGGCGAATCGCCCGGGTCCACGATCAGCACCTTCTGGCTGTCCGGATTTTCCACAACGTAGCAGTTTGTCGAGAGCATTCCAAGTGCCCGGTAATTTACCTTTATCATACGCTTTTCTCCTTTTTATCCTCTCGATCTCTGAATATCAATCACGCTCTCCACCTGGCGCACCTTCTCGATGATGCTGTTCAGCTCTTCGTTGTTGTGCACGTCGAACGTCACATCGATGGAAGCCGTTCCCTGCTTGCTCGTTCTCACGTTCATCGCCGCAAGGTCGATCTTCCGCTCGGTAAAGATCTTGGAGATATCCACCAGAAGACCGGTACGGTTGTTTGCGTAAACGCTGATCTCCACGGTATAGAGAGAGCCGCCGTTGTCCTCTGCCTGCCATTCAGCATCAATGAGGCGCACCCGCTCAGATTCCGGCAGATTCAGGACATTGACACAGTCGGTGCGGTGAATGGTCACGCCGCGTCCTCTTGTGACAAAGCCCACGATCTCATCGCCCGGGATCGGATTGCAGCATTTTGAGAAGCGAACTGCCACATCGTGGATACCGCGCACGACGATGCCGCCCTTGCTCTTTCCAACCGGCAGAACTTTCTCTCCGGATGCCGCCTCGAGCACCTGCTCGTCGGTGATCTCTTTTTTATGCTGCTTTTCGTACGTCTCAATCAGCTTGTTGAGGACCTGGCCCTCTTTTAAGCCGCCGTGGCCGATGGCCGCAAGAACGGAATCCCAGTCGCGGAAGCCGTACTTTCTCATGACAGCCTCTTCGTACATCGGTTTCGTATAGATTCCAAGGTTTTTGCCCTTCAGCTTTGCATAGTTGGTGAGCATTTCCTTGCCTTTGACGATGTTGTCCGTCTTGTTCTGCTGGCGGAACCACTGGTTAATGCGGCTCTTTGCCTGGGAACTCTTCGCAATTTTCAGCCAGTCGCGGCTCGGTCCCTTGGAGTTCTGCGAGGTGATGATCTCGACGCGGTCTCCGTTGTGAAGTTCCGTCTCGATCGGCACGAGTTTTCCGTTGACCCTCGCTCCGACCATCTTGTTGCCGACCGCACTGTGGACGGAATAAGCAAAGTCGATGGCACAGGAGCCGACCGGAAGCGTTTTGACATCGCCCGCCGGGCTGAAACAGTAAACATTGTCGGCAAACAGGTCGAGATCGCTCTTTAAGAGGTTCATGAACTCATGGTTGTCCGCCATGTCCTGCTGCCACTCCAGAATCTGGCGCAGCCAGGTCAGTTTTTCCTCTTCCTGCTCCGGTCCCGGTTTCTTGCCGTCGGAGGCCTCTTTGTATTTCCAGTGTGCAGCGATACCGTATTCTGCAATCCGGTGCATCTCATAAGTACGGATCTGAATCTCAAACGGCTGTCCGTTCGGTCCGATCAGGGTTGTATGCAGGGACTGGTAACGGTTTGGCTTCGGCATCGCAATGTAATCTTTGAAACGGCCCGGGATCGGCGTGTACATTTCATGGATGACACCGAGCGCTGCATAGCAGTCTTTGACGGATTCCACGATGATACGGACCGCAAAGAGGTCATAGATCTGATCCAGCGTCTTGTGCTGGTTGACCATCTTTTTGTAGATGCTGAAAAAGTGCTTGATTCGTCCGTTGACATCTGCCTCAATGCCGGCCTGGTGGATATGACGGGTCACCTCTTTTACGATCGCATCGACAAACTCCTGCCGCTGCTCCCGCTTCATGCTGACCTTCTGCACCAGTTCATAGTACGCATCCGGCTCCAGATATTTCAGAGAAAGGTCATCGAGTTCGACCTTGATCTTGGAAATACCGAGGCGCTGTGCGATCGGGGCATAAATATCCATCGTCTCACGCGCTTTTTTCTTCTGCGTCTCCGGCGACCAGTACTGTGCGGTCCGCATGTTGTGCAGACGGTCCGCCAGTTTTACCAGAATAACACGGATATCCTTTGCCATCGCAAGGAACATCTTTCTCAGGTTTTCTGCCTGCTCCTCGACCTTATCCGCAGAATATTTCAGCTGTGCCAGCTTCGTGACACCGCTTACAATCAGGGACACCTCCGGGCCGAACTCCTCGGTCAGCTCTTCTTCGGTCATGACGGTATCTTCGACAACGTCGTGCAGAAGGCCTGCCGCGATCGACTCCTTGTCGAGCTCCAGATCTGCCAGGATAATTGCCACACAGAGCGGATGGATGATGTACGGTTCCCCGCTCTTTCTTTTCTGGTCCTTATGTGCATCCGCTGCCACGCGGTATGCTTTTTCGATCAGGGAAATATCGTCCGATGGATGATATTTTTTCACAGAAGCGATCAATTCCCCGTATAATTCCTCCGGACTTGTAAAATCGTCCGTCTTGCGGATTCTGGCTTCTGCCGCCGCCACATCCTTCTTTAATTCTTCTTCACTGATTCTTTTCTCTTCTTCCATATGTATCCTCCGCTCTCATGATTAACCCCTGCGTTTCGTTGGATACGTTATTTGCCATCGTAACGGATGACAGATTTTACATCATATTTTGCCAGTTTTTCGCGTCCTTTTAAGCCGGCAAGCTCCATCAGGAACACGATTCTGGTTACTTCGCCGCCGAGGCGCTCGATCATTTTTGCACAAGCCTCCACGGTACCGCCGGTTGCAATCAGGTCGTCGATGATGACTACCTTCTGGCCCGGTTTGATGGAGTCTTTGTGCATCTCGATCGTTGCGCTGCCGTACTCCAGGTCATAGCTCTCCTCGATGGTCTCCAGAGGAAGTTTTCCTTTTTTACGGATCGGCACGAACGGTTTGTGCAGATTGTAAGCAATCGGCATACCGAAAATGAAGCCGCGGGACTCGGTTCCGCAGATTACGTCACAGTCTACTTCTTCTACAAAATGCTGCATCTCATCTATGGCAAGCTGCAGTCCGTCTGCGTCCTGCAGGATACTCGTTACATCTCTGAAAATAATACCCGGTTCCGGGAAATCCGGAATACTTCTTACGTAATCCTCTACTTTTTTCATAAAATATTCCTCCGTTTCGTCAAGGTTTGACAATTCACCTTACAGTATAGCATCAATATTCTTCTGCGTCAATTTTGTTTCCGATAGAAAACAGGGCAGAAAAATCAGGTATTTGCGGCTTTTCTGCATCTTTAAAAATAACTCTGGATATTGATCTGTAATTTGTCGCGTCCGTTCCACGTATCGATCGACGGATAGTACGCTACCGAGAGGGTTGGATGTGCATCCACGTATGCGGCGAACGCTTCTCCCTCGCCGAAATAGACACCATCCATCTGGTATCCGCCCGCATCGGCAAGCTGTACTTTCACCACGTTTCTATTCTTTCCAAAAATGCGGTAATTTAATACAGTCAGTCCTTTCTGTGCGAACAGCGGTTTCGTGTTGCCTTTTCCGAACGGCTCCAAGAGGCTTAACTGGCGGATCAGATTTTTGGTGATGTAGGTGATCGGCATCGGCACATCGATCACGACTTTTTCGACGAAATCCTCTTCCGTCAGCGTGGACTTATCGTTCAGTGCCCGGCGGAACGGTTCGATCATCTCCTCTCCTGCGAGGGAAAGGCCCGCAGCCATCGGGTGGCCGCCGAATTTCGTCATCAGTTCTTTGCATTTGCAGAGCTCCTCATACATCGAATACGCTTCGATCGAGCGGCCGGAGCCCTTGACGCCCTCCTCACTTCTGGTGAGTACGAAGGATGGTTTGTGGAAGTGCTCCCGCAGGCGACCTGCGATGATTCCGGCAAGGCTCTCGTGGCAGTCCGGCAGATAGACGACGAGGACTTTGTCGTTCTGCAGCGGGGAGGTTTCCACGAGCTCGATTGCTTTCGCCTCACCCTGGCGCGTCAGCTCTTTGCGGCTTTCATTCAGGTCTTTCAAGTCCCCGGCAAGCTTTGCAGCCTCCTCACGTGTCTTTGCGCAGAGCAGTTTTAACGAATGCTCCGCCGTGTCAAGCCGTCCCGATGCGTTGATGCACGGGCCGAGAACGAAGCCGATGTGATACGGTGTCACGTTTTCCGCCTCGATGCCCTGCACACGGATCAGCTCCTGCAGGCCGAGGTTCTGCGTTTTATGGAGCGCCCGAAGGCCGGCTTTTACAAAAATCCGGTTTTCTCCCTGCAGATCCATCACATCACCGATCGTCGCAATGGCGACAAATTCCAGAAAGCGGAAGCTGTGCTCCTTTGGAATACCTGCTTTTGCCTCCATCGTCTGGATCAGTTTCCATGCGACGGCCGCACCGCAGAGGCCCGGAAACGGATAGGAACAGTCTTTCTGTTTCGGATTGACAACCGCGTCCGCCGGCGGCAGGATGTAGCGGCGTTCTCCGTTTTCATCCTCCTCAAACGGAACCTCGTGGTGGTCCGTCACAACAACCGTCATGCCAAGCTCTTTTGCCAGACGGATCTGACTGCCCGCCGCGATGCCGTTGTCACAGGTGACGATCGTGTCCCGCCCCTCATCCGCGGCAAACTGCACAAGATGCTCATTTAAGCCGTATCCGTCTGCAATCCGGTCCGGGATACGCACATCCACATCGGCACCGAGATCTTTTAAGCCGGTCAGCAGAATATACGTTGCCGTAACACCGTCGATGTCGTAGTCCCCGATGATGCGGATCGGCTTTTTCTCCCGGATTTTTTCTGCGATCAGATCTGCCGCGCGCTCCATATCCTTCATCAGCAGCGGATCGTGGAGCTGCTCCAGATCACCGAAGAGATACTCTTCGATCTCTTTCTCCCCGGTCACATCCCGGTTCCGGATCAGGCGGGCGATGACGGGATCGATGCCGAACCGGTCCGCAATTGCCTGGAAATCGGCGCGTTTTGCCGAAACTACCCAGCGTTCTTTCTTCATATGTTCTCCTCTTTCCTGTTAGCAGGAAACGCCGGACTTTTCCGGTCCGGCGTTTCTCTTTTTATGGTTTTTGCTGCTTTTATTTATTTTTTGTCTTATTCTGTACTGCTTTGGACGGCACATATTTGTTTTTTCCAACGTGCTTCATCACATACCACAGGGCACCTGTGATGCAGACAGAAGTGTAAGCTCCGCATACGATACCAACCATCAGAGGTGCTGCAAAGTCGCGGATGGAAGAAACTCCCATCACGAACAGAACAAAGATGGTGATAAAGGTGGTGAGGGAACTGTAAATGCTTCGGGTCAGGGTGTCCGTGATGCAGCGGTCAACCAGGGACTCGATCGGCTCTCTCTTTAACTCCGGCAGATTCTCACGGATACGGTCGAAGATGACGATCGTACTGTTGATGGAATAGCCGAGGATCGTCAGCATACACGCGATAAAGGTGCTGCCGACCGAAATACGGGATACCACATAGAATCCGAATACAATGGCGATATCGTGCATCAGTGCAAGGATGGCACTCGATGCGAAACGGATGTCGCGGAAACGGATCCAGATGTACAGCAGCATGCAGACTACAGCGATGATAACTGCTTTCATCGCATTCTGGCTCATTTCTTTACTTACAGTAGAAGAAATGTTGTCGAAAGTGATTTCAGAAGTATCGACACCGAAATTGTCTGCCATTGCCTGGTAAACCTGCTCACGCTCTTCCAGAGTCAGAGAACGTGTTTTGATGATGACATTGTTGCCTCCGACAACCTTTGTCATCTGAATATTGGAATCTTTTGTCACGCCTTCCACAACCGGCTCTACCTCTTTGTCCAGCTCTTCGATGGAGTAATCCTCGTTGAACGGAACGTTGATGGAAGTACCGCCCTTGAAGTCAAGGCCGAAGTTCAGTGCGCTTCCCTTTGTCTGATGCATGAAAATCATGCTGGCCGGAACGGCAAGCAGCAGAATGCAGGAGATCGTGAAGAAGATCTTTCTCTTTTCCACAAATGGAAATCCCTTGCGCTCTTTCTTGGTTCCGTAGTATTTCGCATCCTTCAGTCCCATACCGTACAGGCTGTTGACCAGCAGTCTGGAAACAACCATGGCGCTGAACATGGAAAGAACAATACCAAGAGCAAGTGTCATGGCGAATCCGCGGACACTTCCGCTCGCAAGCGCATACAGAACAGCTGCTGCAATCAGGGTCGTCACGTTTCCGTCCAGGATGGCAGAAGTTGCCTTCTTGAATCCGTCGCGGATTGCCGCATGAACCGTCTTTCCGGCACCGATCTCCTCCTCGATACGGGCGTAGATGATAACGTTCGCATCGACTGCCATACCGATCGACAGGATAACACCGGCGATACCAGGCAGAGTCAGGGTCAGGTCAAATGCATTTAAAGAAATCAGGTTCAGCTCAACGTAAATGAGCAGTGCCCATCCGGCTGCAATACCAGGCAGGCGGTATACAACTGCAAGGAAGATGATGATCAGGATAATGCCGATCGCTCCCGCTTTCACGCTGGTGGAAACAGCTGCAGATCCAAGCTGTGCTCCAACGACGCTGGAGTTGATCTCCTCAAGTTTCAGGGAAAGGGAACCGATACGGAGGGTGGATGCCAGGCTGACTGCCTCATCCCAGTCCATGTTTCCGCCGGAGATCACTGCCGTACCATCAGAGATAACAGCATTAACGCCCGGTACGCTGACGAATCTTTCATCATAATAGATACCAATGCTTTTTCCTGCACTGTAAGCTTCCTGTGTCGCTGTGGCAAACTTTTCTTTTCCTTCGTCTGTCATTTTCAGCTGAACGACGCTCTCGGTTGCTTTTGTCGTAGAGTTCTGCTGATGCAGTGCCTCTGCAGATGCTACATCTTTACCGGTCAGAACAACAGAACCGTCTGCTTCGAGTTCTTCGATGGTTTTTCCGTTCAGGACATATTCTCCTGTAGAGCTGTCTCTGACATAGTTTTCAGTACCATCATCATTCGTCTGTTTGATAAAATACAGGCTTCCCGGTTTACCCATCTCTTCCAGAATGGTGGTTGCATCGGTTGCACCCGGGATTTCAATGGTGATACGGTTGTCGCCCTGCAGATATACCTGTGCCTCTTCGCTGTACTGCTGCGCACGCTGTTCCAGCTTGTAGCGGGTATCTGACATTTCTTCGTCTGTCGGGTTGTCCTTTACGGCCTGATAGGTAATGCTGACACCGCCGGACAGATCCAGACCCAGGTTGATATTCTTCATCGAACCGGTTCCGGTAGGACCCCATCCTTTGATCATCGTCCATCCAAGAAGCACTGTTACAATGGCTGCCAGGACGAGTGCGATGATACTCTGTTTCTTCTTCATCATGTCGCGATTTTCCTCTTTTCTTTAATCTTCGGCCAGAGCTGCCTTTATCATCAATGCACACTCGATCCGTTTCTGCTGCATCTTGCATCCGATCTCGTAAACATCGTTGATCTTACCTGTGAAATTGTAGGAGTTTGCCGCGCATCCGCCGCTGCAGTAGAACCGTGCAAAGCACTGGCTGCACTCCTTCTTGGAATAAACGTTGCATTTTTTGAATTCGTTGACAGTTTCTGTCTTTTTCACGCCTTCGTAAACATTTCCAAGGCAGAAATCTTCCTGTCCTACGAACTGGTGGCACGGATAGAAATCGCCCCATGGTGTTACCGCAAGGTACTCGGTTCCGGAACCGCAGCCGGAAAGACGTTTATAAACACATGGTCCGCCGGTCAGATCGATCATGAAATGGAAGAAATTGAAGCCTCTTCCTTCTTTTTCTCTCTTGATCATCTCTCTTGCCAGAATGTCGTACTGTTCGAAGATCACCGGAAGGTCTTCCTCACGGATCGCATAGTCCTCGGTCGGAGGCGCTACAACAGGCTCAACCGAGATCTGCTTGAAGCCGAGGTCTGCCAGATGGAGAACATCAGCTGCAAAGTCTGTGTTGTAATGCGTGAAGGTTCCGCGCACATAGTATTTGTCCTGATGACGAAGCTCAGCGAATTTCTGGAATTTCGGCACGATCAGATCGTAGCTTCCGGCACCTTTGCGGAACGGACGCATGTGATCGTGAACTTCTTTTCTTCCGTCAATACTTAATACGACGTTGCCCATCTCTTTATTGCAGAACTCCATGACCTCGTCGTTTAAGAGAACACCGTTGGTGGTCAGGGTGAAACGGAAGTTCTTGTTATGTAACTTCTCCTGTTCTCTTCCGTAGGCTACGAGCTGTTTTACAACATCCCAGTTCATCAGCGGTTCACCGCCGAAGAAATCTACCTCGAGGTTTCTTCTGCTGCCGGAGTTTGCGATCAAGAAATCAAGCGCTTTTTTGCCGACTTCCAGGGACATCAGTGCACGTCTTCCGTGATACTCGCCCTCTTCTGCGAAGCAGTAACGACAGGCAAGGTTGCAGTCGTGTGCAATGTGGAGGCAGAGTGCTTTTACGACGGTCGGACGGTTGGAAAACTGATCAATTGCGTTTTCGTAGATGTCTTTTGTAAAGAGCATGCCGTTGTCTGTAAGTTCCTGAATTTCTTCTCTGGCTTCGGTGATGTCCTGCTCGGCATATTTACTGCTAAGCGCCTCTGCTGCCTCTTCTGCATTTTTTCCTTCGTTCATGCAGGAAAGGACATCGTATACGCAGTCATCCACAACATGGACGGAGCCGCTGTTGACGTCCAGCACCATGTTAAAGCCATTGCTTTTATATAAATGTATCACTGTGGTATTCCTTTCTATAACTCTCTCTTTTTTTGATGTGCCTGGCAAAAAGAATGTTCCCAAATCCGGCGAAACCGGTTCTGGGAACACCTTTTACTCGTCCTTATGGATTACTTTTACTTATGCTCGCAGCTCTGGTTGCCTACGGTGCAAGAAGTCTTACATGCGGACTGGCAGGATGTCTGGCACTCACCGCATCCACCTTTTTTTACAGTGTTCTGTAAGCTTTTTGTATTTAAAGTTTTGATGTGTTTCATGGCACATTCCTCCTTCATTGTAGTTGACGCGCGACTTTTTTATAGTCTTCGGCCATTAGCTCTTCCCATTATAGCATAGGTTTTTCAAATTTAAAAGTCTGTTTTTTGAAAAAATGTTCTGTTTTGTCCGCTTTTATCTGCCGTGTGCCGTCATTCCGCCTGCCATTCCGCCGACGGCACAGACTGCTGCCGCCCACAGAAGTCTTCCGGCTCCGGCAAATCCGCCCGGCAGGAAGACTGCGGAGACGATGATCAGAATGGCAAAATACACGATTCCAAAGCAGATGCCCCAGAGAAACCGCCGTTTTCCCGCCATGTTTCCTGCCATTCTTCCGCCGGAAAAGCTTGATGCCAGATAGATCACCACAATGCCCGCCTGCACCCAGCTTTCCTTCCAGGAAAATTTCCAGAGCAGGAAAGACAGCAGCAAAAGAAGAAGCACCGAGATCAGATAGGAAACGAGAAGAGCCTTCAGCCAGCTGATCCCGCTGCCCGCACTCACCGCCCATGTTTTCTTTTCTTCCATAAGAAAAAGCCCTCCCATACTGTAAATGTATGGAATGGCTTTTCCGGATATGCCTGTTTCTTTATTTTTCGTCAAACGGATGATTCTTTTTGAATTCCAGCCATGCGGCCATGCTCTTTGCGCGTTTCGCCTGCATCTGAAGGAATGCCATGCAGAACATAACGGCTGCAGAAAGTGCGGAGCTGATCGCCAGCGGAAGCACCATCGTCTCATCGCCGGTGTTGACCGGGATGCTGCGGATGCTTACAGTGGTCTGTGTCTTCTTCTGCGGAATCTTTGTGCTTCCGGTATTGGAATTGGAAGAGCTGTTGTTACTGCTGCTCTTCGACGGTGTGGCTGTCGGAGTCGGAGTGGATGTCTTATTCGTTCCGTAGTTGTCCGGTCCTACAAGGATCGTTCCTGCGGCACGCAGCGTACTTACGTCATCGGCTGCACTTGCTGTCATTTCACCTGCACTCAGGTTGGATTTCTGCTCTGCAGCTGCAAGCAGTTCATGCTCGCCTTCGTCCGCCGTCTCAGCTTCTGCTGTTTCCGTCTGCTCCTCTGATACAAGGCTTCTGGATAGACTTACTGCCACCGGCTGGATCAAAAGAGAGACATTGGAGATCAGATAGCCGTCTTCTGTGCTGTCCGTACCGGATGGATTGGAAATTTCATCGAAATTTTTTACGGTTTCGTTTTCTTTCTGAATTTCATCTTTTACAAGGTCATCCAGATTTTCATCCTGTTTCCACTGGTCCGATGATGCATCATTTCCCGTTCCGTTCTGGTTATCCTGGTTTGTATCGTCCTGGTTTGTATCATCTGCTGCAGGATCGTCTTTTGCTGTATCATCCGGGGCAGGTGTCACGGTTGGATCTTCTGCCGGAGTTTCCGGATTCTCCGGATTTTCACTGTCATCGGTATTCTCGCCCGGTGCTGTCGTCGGAGTTACTTCCGGCGTTACGGTCGGTTCCGCATCCGGTGTCGGCGCTGCCGTTGGTGTATCCCCTGTATCTTCTCCGTTGTCCGCATCCGGTGTCGGAGTTGCCGTTGGTTCCTCCGCCGGCGTTACGGTCGGCTCTGCGTCCGGGGTCACCGTTGGTTCTGCGTCCGGGGTCACCGTTGGTTCTGCGGTCGGCTCTGCATCCGGCGTTTCCGTCGGACCCGGAGTTGGTGTTACGGTATCTTCTGCCGCATCCGGTGCCGGAGACTCGCCTGGCGCAAGCGTTGGTGTTTCCGAAACCGTTTCTTTTGCTTTTTCTGCTGCCAGAACAGCCTCATATCCGGCTTCTGTCACCACGATTTCATCTGCCGCAAAAACGGTATCTGTTACTCTTCCCCTGAAGTCTGTTTTCTGCTGTTTCTTTCGATACGTTTCCAGCTCTTTTTCATCCATTCCGACGAATACCAGATATTTTTCTGCTGCTTCCTCCGCTGCCGTTTTGCTGGTATCTGCAGCAGTGTTTTTTTCGGTTGTTTTCCCGTCCGCCTGCAGTTCTGCCGCTGCAACTGCAAGAAGCTCCTGTGCTTTTTCCACGGTTTTTACTGCTGTCTCTGCCGTTGTACCGTCTGCCGTATCATCGCCGGTTTTCAGATTCACATAAACGGCTGCCCGTTTTGTCTCTGTACCGTTCTCCGTTCCGGAGACAGTTTCGTTCTGTACTGCGCTTTTTTCCGTTCCTGCCGATGCGCTGGCACGGAGCGGAACTGCATCGGAAAATACCAGTGTGCCCGCAAGGACAGCACCCATCACTTTCCATGCCTGTTTTTTCTTCATTGCGTTTCTCCTTATGTTCTCTTGGTCTATCCTAAAAAAATCTGTCTTTTTGTGTCATAATTTCGCATTACAGCATTATAGCACAAGAAAGAATCCCGCGCAAGGCTGAAGTCGCCTTGAAACGCGGGATTCGTGAATCACTTTCTTACGCAGTGAAACAGCAAGTGTTTCACTGCTGGGTGAACAGTAACGCGGGATTCTCATCTGCTTTTATCGCTTTTTAGTTTGTTTCCATTCTCGTTGTCGTGAGCTGATCCGGGGATAAATTCAGGATTTCCATAAACTCATCACCTGTGATCGTCTCTTTCTCATACAGATATTTTGCCAGCTCGTGGAGTTTCGGCATGTTATCTTTTAAGAGCTGCTCTGCTTTGTCGTACTGTTTTCTGACTGCTGCAACAACCTTCTCATCAATCTGTGCTGCTGTCGATTCGGAGCATGCCAGGGAAGTGTCACCGCCGAGGTACTGGTTCGTTACCGTCTCAAATGCAACCATACCAAATTCCTCGTTCATACCGAAGCGGGTGATCATGGCTCTTGCCACCTTCGTTGCCTGCTCGATATCGTTCGAAGCACCTGTCGTGATGGAATGGAACACCAGATCCTCTGCCACACGGCCGCCGGTCAGGGTTGCAATTTTATTTTCCAGCTCTTCACGGCTCATCAGATTATGCTCATCTTCATCCACCTGCATCGTATAGCCGAGGGCGCCGGACGTACGCGGGATAATGGTGATCTTCGTAACCGGAGCGGAATGGCTCTGCAGTGCTGCGACGAGTGCATGGCCGACCTCGTGGTAGGAAACGATCAGTTTCTCTTTGTCGGTCATGATCTTATTCTTCTTCTGGTATCCGGCGATGACAACCTCAACGCTCTCCTCCAGATCCGCCTGGGTGACGAATTTTCTTCCATCACGGACGGCACGGAGTGCTGCCTCGTTGATCATATTGGCAAGTTCTGCACCAGAAGCACCGGATGCCATACGTGCGATCGCATTGTAATCGACATTGTCGCCCACGCGGATGTTTTTCGCATGGACTTTCAGGATTTCCTCACGGCCTTTTAAGTCAGGCAGTTCAACCGGCACACGGCGGTCGAAACGGCCCGGACGAAGAAGTGCCGGGTCCAGGGAATCCGGACGGTTCGTCGCTGCCAGAATGACAACGCCTTTCTTTCCATCGAATCCATCCATCTCGGCAAGCAGCTGGTTCAGGGTCTGCTCACGCTCGTCGTTTCCGGAGAATCCGCCGCCGTCACGTTTTTTGCCGACGGTATCGATCTCATCGATAAAGACGATACACGGTGCTTTCTCATTTGCCTGCTGGAACAGGTCACGCACCTTCGCAGCTCCCATGCCGACGAACATCTCGACAAACTCAGAACCGGAAATGGAGAAGAACGGAACATTTGCCTCTCCGGCTACTGCCTTTGCAAGCAGCGTTTTACCGGTTCCTGGAGGGCCGACAAGCAGTGCTCCTTTCGGCATTTTTGCACCAATTTCTTCATATTTTTTGGGATTATGCAGGAAGTCAACAATCTCCTGTAAAATTTCTTTTGCCTCATCCTCTCCGGCAACATCTGCAAATTTAATGCCGGTTTCGGACTGTACATAAACCTTGGCGTTGCTCTTTCCAAAGCTCATCGCATTTCCCATGCCGCCCATCATCTTGCTCGTCATGCGTTTCATCAGCCACTGTCCGAGCGCAACCATCACAACGATCGGTATTACCCATGTTAAAAGAAATTCCATGAGTGGCGACATCTGCTCTATGATCGGCGTTCCGAATTCGGTAATACCTGCCTCATATAAACGATCTACCAGCTTGTAATCATTCATCACACCCGTCTTATAATAATTCGCCGGGCTTGATTTGTCGCTGAAAATAATCTCATTTGACTGGATCTGGACTTCGCTGATTTCGTTGTTATCTACCATCTGCAAAAATTTTCCGTAATCAACTTCTGTTACTTTGGGCTCGAGAAGTCTCGGGAAAAGCAGAAGATTTAACAGCAGAATGACGATCAGCGCAATTACATAATAAAAAATTATGGGTTTTTTCGGTTTTTGCACCTGCTTCATCTGTATCCCCTCCTGTTTCTTGATTTTCTTTCTTTTTTAGTAGCATAAACTTTTCTTTCGCTAAAATCAATCAAATTCTGACATTTCATGAAACTTTTATACTTTTTTATATTTTCGCTATAGAAAGGTAAATTTCTTGCTTTTCCATCTGTTTTCGGCTATACTTGCGAAAGACTGGGAAAGTCTCTTTTTGAAATTTTGCCCCGAAATGACAGGGTTCATTCGATAAAAAAGCTATAGAAACGGAGGTTTTGTGTATGGGACACAGGTTTACATATGTGATTTCGCCGGAGGAGGAACGGGAAAATCTGACTGTGGAATGGTTTCTCCGCCGGCATGGATATTCGCGCCATATTATTACGGGCTTAAAACGCACAGAGGACGGCATTTTCCGAAACGGCGTCCGCGCCTGGACGAGCCAGGCCGTGCACGCCGGGGATGTGATCGAAACGCACCTTGTCGAAACAGAACCCTCCGACGGAATTCTGCCGCGGCCGGTTCCGTTTTCGGTTGTGTATGAGGATGACGACATCCTCGTTGTGGATAAACCCGCTGATACGCCGATTCATCCGTCGATTGGAAATTATGAAAATACGCTGGCAAACGGCATTGCATGGTATTTTGAACAGAAAGGTGAACCCTTCGTCTACCGCTGCATCAACCGCCTCGACCGCGACACCACCGGCCTTATCGTGCTCGCCAAGCACGCCTTAAGCGCCGCCGTCCTCTCCCATGCCATGCGCTCCCGCGAAATCCACCGCACGTATCAGGCCTTCGCCCTCGGCGAAACCGCTGCATCCGGCACCATCGACGCCCCGATCGCCCGCCTCGACGGCTCCCTCATTCAGCGCACCGTCGACTTTGCCTCCGGCGAGCGCTCCGTAACCCATTACCGCACCCTCGCGCACTGCTCCGTTTTCTCCCACCTCGAACTCAACCTCGAAACCGGCCGCACCCACCAGATCCGCGTCCACATGGCTTACATCGGCCATCCGCTGCTCGGCGATACCCTCTACAACAAAACTCCCGGCACTTTCCCCCGCCAGGCACTTCACTCTGCATCGCTCTCCTTCGTCCATCCGATCACCGGAGAACCCTTAAACTTCCACGCACCACTGCCGGAAGATATGCAAAACCTGCTGACATAAACCAACCCCCGTGAGTTGCCGCTCACGGGGGTTTTGTTGTCCCTGATGGAACTATCATGTCTTTTTGCCGGTGACATTGTATCATACACAAAATTTAGTTTCAATCATCATTTTCATACAGTTCTGATTCTCGGTACTTCATCGATATGCAAATATTTGCTGATGCATTTCACAATCACATCATGATCCGAAACCTGTCCCATGCCGGACACTGCTACGGTTGCCACAACGCCGACTTCTTCCACGCAGATCGGAAAACCTCCGCCCAGCATTGCGTATTCCTTCGGGTCCAGTACCATCTGTTTTACGCTCTCCGGCGCATTCGTCGCTGCCATGTAGAGCTGCAGCGAACTCCGCTCCGTCAGAAGCACCGAATTGCTCTTCCGTCTCATCAGCTCCACATTGTGCGGCGTAATGCCGTTATCACAATACTGGAATACAACTTCTCCATTGCTTCTGCGGATCATGATGCCAACCTGCGCTCCGCGCCGTCTTGCCTCCATCAGGATCATCGTTCCCAGTTCCCATGCGTCTGCATTTGTAAAATGCGTAAACTGCAGAATATCCTCCTGCATATCGAGCACTTTCATCAGTTCATCCATTGTCATTGTCATACTTTTGCCCCATCCTTTCTGCCATTTTATATTTTTTTAGCTTTTCGCCCCTCGTTTTCTGACTTTCAGTTTATCATTTTCCCAAATTCAAGTCAAGCCAGCCACCCCCGGCATTGGCTAACACGATATCACCGAAAAGCAAAAATTCCACGCCGCAGAAGTTCCCTCCCACAGCATGGAATTTCTCATTTTTATTTTTCTACCATAATACACTTCCGCGGGCAGTTCTCCGCGCAGAGGCCGCAGCCTGTACATTTTGCCGGGTCGATCTCCGCGCGCTGGTCCACAACGTGAATTGCATCCGACGGGCAGTTCTTCTCGCACTTCTTACATCCGATACAGCCGATCTCACACGCTGCCATCACCGCCTTGCCCTTCTCGGTTGAGCGGCATTTCACCGTGATCCTCTGCTCATACGGAATCAGGTCGATCAGATTTCTCGGACAGGCCTTCACGCAGGCACCGCATGCCTTGCACGCTTCGCCGTCCACAACGGCAATGCCGTTTTCAATATGGATCGCATCAAACTTACATGCCTTCACGCAGTTTCCAAAACCAAGACATCCGTTTCCGCAGCTCTTCGGACCGCCGCCCGGTACAAAACCGGCGTAGGAGCAGTCCCTTGCACCCGTGTATTCATACTTGTTCTTTGCCACGTCACACGTACCGGCGCACCGTACCACTGCTTTTCTGCGCTCCTGTGCTCCGGCTTCCTGTCCCATAATGGCACCGATCGCTGCCGCAACCGGCGCTCCGCCGACCGGACAGACCGAAATCGGGGCTTCACCCTTTACCACTGCAGCCGCCGCTCCGTCACAGCCCGGGTAACCGCAGCCGCCGCAGTTGTTGCCCGGCAGCGCTTCACGGACCTTCGTCTCGCGCTCGTCCACTTCCACATAAAACTTCTTTCCGGCAATTCCAAGGAGAATACCAATCAAAAGGCCGGTTCCACCCACCATCAGGGTGGCTGCTAAAATACCATTCATCTCTTCATCCCTCCTAGATCATTCCGGAAAATCCCATAAATGCCATTGACATCAGCATAGCCGTAAGAAGAACGATCGGCATTCCTTTGAATGACTCCGGGATATCGTTGTACTCCATCTTTTCCCGCAAGCCGGCCATCAGCACCATGGCAATCGTAAAGCCGATTGCGGTTGCCAGACCGTAAACCGTACCCTGCAGAATCGTGTAATCCTTCTGTACGTTGATGAGTGCCACACCGAGTACCGCGCAGTTTGTTGTAATCAGCGGAAGGTAAACGCCGAGCGCTCGGTACAGAGACGGAATCGTCTTTTTCAGGAACATCTCAACGAGCTGTACCAGCGCCGCGATGACAAGAATGAAAACGATCGTTTTCAGATAATCAAGTTCTGCCGGTGCCAGGATAAATTTGTAAATCAGACTTGTCACAAATGAAGAAATCGTGAGGACAAAAATAACCGCTCCGCCCATGCCGGCCGCCGTATCCATCTTTTTGGAAACACCGAGGAACGCACAGATGCCGAGGAACTGGCTTAAGACAACGTTGTTCACCAGCGCAGCACCGATGGCAATCAAAATCAGTTCTTTCATTTCGCTTCCTCCTTTCCTTTCACAGCCTGGCAGTATGCCTTATTGGCGCATGCCATACAGCCGGTCTCTTCTGCCGGGACTGCCGGTTTTCCGGTTTTCTCTGACTTCTGGCGTTTGATGCGGTTCTGCACCGCAACGAGCATTGCCAGCACAAGGAATGCACCCGGCGCCATGATGAAGATGTTTACCGGCTCGTAAGCACTCGGCATTACCTGGATACCGAACAGGGTTCCGGCTCCGATCAGCTCACGGAACATACCGATCAGGGTCAGGCCGACGGTAAATCCAAGGCCCATGCCGATACCATCAAATAAAGACGGGATCGGACCATGTTTTCCAGCATATGCCTCGGCGCGTCCCAGGATGATACAGTTTACAACGATCAGCGGGATGTAGATGCCAAGGGCGGAATAGAGTGCCGGAATAAAACCTTCCATCAAAAATTCCACGATGGTTACAAACGATGCCACAACAACGATGTATGCTGGCATACGCACGCCGTCCGGGATGATTTTCCGAAGCAGGGAAATCATCAGGTTGGAGGCGGTCAGGATGACCATCGTCGCAAGGCCCATGCCGATACCGTTCTTTGCAGAAGTGGTAACCGCAAGCGTCGGACACATACCCAGCATCATGACGAAGGTCGGGTTTTCTTTTATGATACCATTATAAAGCCGTTCCAGCGGCGTATCTTTTCTCATGAGTTCCCTCCCTCTCCGGAAAGCAGACCGGATTCGTTGCAGTAGTTAAAACAGCAGATTCCTGCATTGACACCGTTTGTTACAGCGTTCGTTGTCAGAGTTGCTCCGCTCAGCGCATCGATTTCATCATCCGCGGATGCGCCGGATTTTGTGTAGGAGAATGCTTCTACGTTTTTATCCTTGAACTGATTCTTGAAATCGTCTGTGTCGGCACGCATACCAAGGCCGGCCGTCTCGGAAAGTGACAGGAAAGAGATTCCCTTTGTCGTTCCGTCCGATGCAATTCCCATCGAGAACTGCATGCCGCCGCCATAGCCTTCGGTTGTGGAGATGATCTCAACCAGGCCGATCGTCGCGCCGGATGCGTCTTTTGCAAGCAGCAGTTCGTCAATCGTCTGTGCTTCAAAACCGTGGCCGATCAGTGCTGCCGTAAGCTCTGCCTGTTCCGCATCGCTCATTGTTACTTCTTCAAAGGAAACTGCCTCCGGGAATACGTTCTGGCAGGATTCCTGTTTTTCTTTTTCCTGCTGTTTCTGGATCGGCTCTAAGGTTACCTGGTGGGCCGCACCGAGAAGCAGGCCGGCGATCAGCGTAATCGCCGCAAGAATCAGGGCATTTTTTACTATTTTATTCATGCTTTCTTCTTGCCTCCTCTTCCGAATCCAACCGGCACGGTCACGCGCTCAATGAGCGGAACCAGAAGGTTGGTAAAGATGATGGCATAGGAAACGCCCTCTGCCGAATTTCCAAAGATACGGAATACGCCGGTCAGAAGTCCTAAAATGACCGCATAGATATACTGTCCCTTCTTTGTGATCGGGCGGGTAACGTAATCGGTTGCCATGAACCATGCGCCGAGCATCAGACCGCCGCCCAAAAGATGCGCGCCAAGGAAATTGATGTCAAAGCCGTGGCCGCCGAAAAGCAGGGCGAATAAAAGCTCGGTTCCGATGTAAATGAGCGGAATGTTGAGGTCAATCACATGGATGCAGACAAGGAAAATTCCGCCGATCAGAAGGGCAAGCGCGGAAGTCTCGCCGATGGTTCCTGTCGTGTTTCCAAGGAACATGGACAGCAGATTCACCTGCTCTCCTGCTTTTGCTGCGGCAAGCGGTGTCGCACCGGATACGGTATCCACAAGATGTGCGGCTGCCGGAGCGGCGAAATTGGTCATATGACCCGGGAAGGAAATCAAAAGGAAACATCTTCCTGCAAGCGCCGGGTTCATGATGTTCTGGCCAAGACCGCCGAAAAGCTGTTTTACAACGAGAATTGCAAACACACCACCGATCACCGGCATCCAAAGAGGTGCCTGCACCGGCATGTTCATTGCCAGCAGAAGACCAGTTACCAGTGCACTGCCGTCGGCAATCGTCACCGGTTTCTTCATTCCTTTTTCATACAGATATTCCGTCAGGGGACAGACTGCCATCGAAATCGCAATCAGAAGCAGTGCCCGAAGGCCGAAATTCCAGACTCCCACGCAGGCTGCCGGGGCAAGGGCAAGCAGGACGGCAAACATGATTTTGTCTGTCGTCACCTTGGACCGCGCGTGTGGGGAAGATGATACGTGTAATAATCCATTCATATGTAAGATCCCCCTATTTCTTCTTTCTCTTTGCCAGAAGCACTTTACGCATCGAGCTGATTTCCTGCGTCAGCGGACGTCTTGCCGGGCAGATAAAGGAACAACAGCCACATTCACAGCACTCCATTCCGCCGTATTTCAGGAACTTCTCTTCCTCACCGTGCTCCGCAAAAACAGAAAGGCGGGCCGGAAGAATCTGACCCGGACAGACGGAAACACAGCGTCCGCAGTTGATGCAGGCAGATGGTGCCAGCGCAGATACTTCATCCTCCGTAAGGCAGGTCAGTGCAGATGTTGTCTTGGTAACAGGAACATCCATTGTAAACAATGCTTTTCCCATCATCGGGCCTCCGCAGATGATCTTGACCGCCTCGTTTTTCAGACCGCCTGCCTGCTCTAAAAGTTCGGACAAGAGCATGCCGACCGGTACTTCAAAGTTGCACGGATTCTGTACAGCATCCCCCGTCACGGTAACGATACGGCTCATCAGCGGTTCGCCGAAGCGGACTGCCTGGTAAATAGCGGTCACGGTATCAATGTTATCCACGATACAGCCCGCGTCCGCCGGCAGCATGGAGGAATTTACCTTTCGTCCTGTTGCTGCATAGATCAGCATACGCTCGGCACCCTGCGGGTATTTCGTTTTGAGCTCCAGAACCTCAATGTTGTCCTCCGGAAGTACCAGCTCACGGAATTTTGTGATACAGTCCGGTTTGTTGTCCTCAATGCAGATGATTCCCTTTGCTTTCGGGAACATATGCAGCATGATTTTTAAGCCTCCGATCACCTTTTCCGGCTCTTCGAGCATTCTGCGATAGTCGCTCGTCAGATACGGCTCACACTCTGCTCCATTGACGAGAATGTGGTCAATCGCTGACGGATCTTTCGGGGATACTTTGACGTGTGTCGGGAAGCCTGCACCTCCCATTCCCACGATTCCGGCCTCTTTGATCTTGTTCCGGATCGTATCTGCGTCGAGTTTTTCCCAGTGCGGGCACTCCTCAAATGTTTCTTTTTCATACAACCCGTCGTTCTCCACAACGATACAGTCTACCGGGGAACCGGCTGCGGAAACTTTTTTCTCAATTCCTTTTACCGTGCCGGAAACCGATGCGTAAACAGGAGCCGAAACAAATCCTCCCGCTTCTGCGATTTTCTGTCCCGCTTTTACATGGTCGCCTTTTTGTACGATCGGCACCGCAGGCGCTCCGATGTGCTGTGACACTGCGTAATACAATAAGTTGCCCGGCTGCGCTTTGACAATCGGTTTGTCCTTGGAGAGCTCTTTTCCCTCGTACGGGTGAACGCCGCCATGAAAAGTATTTCTTTTCTTCTGAAACATGCTTTTCACCTCATCCTTTCTCTTTTCTATGCTGCATTTATCAATTCACAGCCTTTTTTCGGTTTTTTATGCAAAAAAGGCTGGTGCATTGCCCTGATTATTTCGGTTATTCATATCGGACTTCTTTTAACAGGAGTCCGCATGCCGGTGCAAGAAAACCCGCACTTTCGCGGTCTTTTGCTTTGAGAAGCTCCGTCATTGATGCGATATCCCGTTTTCCCATCCCGGCCTCCACAAGTGTTCCGGTCAGGATCCGCACCATGTGGTACAGAAAACCGGTTCCGGTATAGGAAATGATAAGAATCCCGTCTTTCTCGCAGAAATCAATTCCGGTAATCGTCCGTACTGTCGATTTTTTCATACGTTTGTTGGCACAGAAGCTCCTGAAATCATACGTTCCGATAAACGCTTTCGATGCTTCTTTCATTTTTTCCACATCGAGCGGTGCTTCCGGAAAATACACGTATTTCCGCTCGAAAACATGCTTTCTGCCATCGATCACGATACGGTATTCGTATGTTTTGTCCACCGCATTCAGACGGCTGTGGAAGCGCTCCGGCATCCGCGCGAGGCTGGTAACTTCGATGTCTTCCGGCAGATAATGGTTGATTGTCTGCAGAAGTTCTTCATCGGATAGATCCGTATGAAACTTTGCATTTGCGACCTGTCCCGCCGCATGGACGCCGGCATCGGTTCTGCCCGCGCCGTGGATCTCCACCGGCTCTCCTGCGATCCTGGACAGCAGCGTTTCGAGCTTGCCCTGAATCGTGTTGTCCGTATTTCCCTGCTTCTGCCAGCCGTTATAGCGCGTGCCATCGTACTGCAGGATCATTTTATAATTCATCTTTTTCTCCTTTCCAAAGTGGCCGCTTATCATTCGGCATCCATGCTTTTCTCAATCAAAAAGCTCCGTAACGCTGGACTTCGCGCCAGATTTGCTTCAAACAGCACCACTTCTGCTCCGCCCGGAAAGCTGTTCTGTAAAAATTCAGCGGCACGGCGGATCTGCAGTTTCACATCCTTTACTTCCTTCTCCACTTTTTCCTGTTCCAGTTCACATACCGTTTCAAAAAGCTCTTTCATCTGATCCGAATCGGTTTTGCGACATTTTTTAGCGGTCTCCTCGAGTTTTTTTAACTTTTTCAAGACCCGCGCATTCGTTTCTTCCTCGCCCTTTTTCAGCAGTCCCTGCTGTTTGCACACTGCAAATCCCTGCTCTTTCTGTTGTAGCCAGGATGCGTATGTCTCATCTTTTTTCTGCCTGCAAAGCCCGGTAAACTGGCGAAAGCACTCGGAGAGCTCCTTTGCCGTGTGCTCCTGCTTCTGGCAGCCGGATGCCTCTTTCTGAAGTGCCGCATGAAACAGAGACAGCAGTACAGATCGCTCTTCTGCGGAACCATTTGCCGCCATCTTCTGTTTTTCTGCCATGATTTTTCCGGAAAATGCACCGGTCAGAATCTCCTCTACACCGTAATCCTGTCCATATTTTTCGTAAATCCTGTAGTACGAGCTGAATTCCTCCGCCGTCTTTTCTTCCTGCAAATATTGTCCGATCAGTGCTTCGTCGACCGGAAAATGCAGGATTTCATAACTTTTCAGCACTGCCGACAAATCCTCCCAGCCGCGTGCTGTCACAAAACGCTTCTCATCCGCTTCCTGCGAAACAGAATAAAAATGGTCACTGTGTGCCATAAGGTACGTTGTCACGGCGCTGTGGATCTGATTTTTCTCTGCATAGGAAAGCCACACGGAAAGCTCGGGAAGCACCTCGATCTTCCGCACACGGTCAAGCGTTGCCACATCAAATTCCCGCACAGATTTATTATATTCCGGCGGATTTCCGGCGGCCACGATCAGCCAGTCATCCGGGATGTGCTGATTGCCGAATTTTTTGTCCTGCAAAAGCTGCAGCATTACCGGAGCGAGGGTCTCGGAGACGCAGTTAATTTCATCGAGAAAGAGGATACCCCGCTTCTTTCCGGTCTGCTCCATGCAGTCATAGATCGAGGCGATGATCTCGCTCATCGTGTATTCCGTTGTATGTACCATTTTCCCTTCGATTCCACGTGTGCAGATCTCCGGAAGGCCCATGGCACTCTGACGCGTATGGTGTGTCATCGTGTAGGCGACAAGCCCCACACCGCACTCTTCTGCGATCTGCTCCATAATTGCCGTTTTTCCGATGCCCGGCGGGCCGATCAGGAGAATGGGACGCTGCTGCCGGAGCGGAACCAGCGGAAAACCAATTTCATCTCTTGCAAAGTATGCGCGCAGGGCTTTTTCAATTGTCTCTTTTGCTTCTTGTATGTTCATATGATCTCTCTTATCTTATGCACTCTTTATGTACTCTCGAAATCTTTCTGTGTTTGATTTTGCGAGATGCTTTTTTGTCAGTTTTGTTCAAAGAGTACATTCTTCTGTCAGCAGTTTTTTTGCCCATTTTGGGACAAGATTCATTTTTTCGGTCTGTCTGACAAAGACGAATGCCGTCTCGTAATCGGGCTTTTGTTCGGGATAAATTCCGTCTCCGTCGGTAAAATAGATCAACGCTTTTAAGTTTCGGAATACGTGCTGTTCCCGCAACTCTTCCACTTTCTGAAAGACAGGACGGAAATCGGTTCCGCCTCGGCCCTTGATGATAATTGTTTCACGGTAAGCTTCCCATTCTTTCGGTGAATGGATCATCGTGACATCCTGCACGAAGCTGTCGCACTGGATCAGGCAGACGTTCCATCGGGAAAAGAAGTTTTCTTTTTCTTCAAGAATGCTGCGCGTCTCACCAAGGAACTTTGCTACAATTTCTTTTTTGCACGAACCGGATGTGTCGATCGCGATAACCAGCTCTTCGAGACGGTTTCCTTCGCGCGTCTCCGGCGGCTCGATGAAAGGGAAATTTCCGTAATACATAAGCCCATAATGGTAAGCGACTGGATCGAAGCTGTCGAGATCCAGCTCCATTTCCTCGCGGGTAACGGTAAAGCGTTTCAGGAAGCGGCGGTAATCGTACGCTCTTTTTTCGATCCCGGACAGGGTTTCTTTTTTTCCACCACGGTTCTGACCTCGCCGCAGGCCGCCGGTGCCGTAGTTTTCCGCCAACTTGCGGGAAGCACGTTTCCAGACTGATTGAAAAGACTCGATAAGTTCCGGCTCTTTTCCCGGCACCAGCCATGAAACCGGAGACTGTTTTTCTTTTTCCGGCATCAGCCATGAAACCGGGGGCTGTTCTTCTTTTTCCGGCTCCGGTGTTTCTTTCCCAAACCGGCGGATGCATTCCAGCAGCAGGTGCTGATAGCCTTCCTTGAGGAACGATGAATTTTCGGCACACATGCGGAGTACAAAATCGGAGTTAAAATATATCGTATAACCGTCGGATGTGATGGTTTTTGTCCTGCCGGACGGCTGATGCTGAAAGAAAAGAATCGCTTCACCAAGTTCCGGGTACATCCAGCAGAGGTTTTTGCGGGCTTCTTCGAAAAGCCGGAGCGCCAGTGCTTCTTTTTCTTTTGTGGGCTTTTCTTTTTGAACCACAGCTTCTGTTTTTTTGCTTTCCGTATTCTCCTGCATCGGATCCTGTGAGTTCCGGTTCAGGAGAATGTGGAAGGCCTGCCATTTCTGCTGGTCGGCGGCAAGGTTGAGAAAACGTTTTCGGTCTGCATCGGACAGCCATCCGGTCTGCAGAATATTTTCCAGCTTTGAAAAATCATCCTCACGAATCAGCATTTCGACAGCGGGACGGATGCGTTTCCGCAGGTATGCGGTATATGCGGCTCGCTGTTCTTCCGGAAGATCCTGCGATTCACAAAAGCCGGAAAGTGCAGCCCGGAGGCGCTGCTGTTCGGATGTCGTCGTTCTGAAACTACTCCAGTCATCCATTTTATTCACTCCCTTACTCGTCGCGTTTTCTCACTTGCACTCAATCTTACGCTGCCGCGTAAGCGACATTCGTCGTTCGCCAACTGAAAATAAATTTTCGTTTGACTCACTTGCACTCAATCTTACGCTGCCGCGTAAGCGACATTCGTCGTTCGCCAACTGAAAATAAATTTTCGTTTGACTCACTTGCACTCAATCTTACGCTGCCGCGTAAGCGACATTCGTCGTTCGCCAACTGAAAATAAATTTTCGTTTGACTCACTTGCACTCAATCTTACGCTGCCGCGTAAGCGACATTCGTCGTTCGTCAAATGAAAATAAATTTTCATTTGACTCACTTGCACTCATTATATCGTCATTTTTGAGCATTGACAATGTTGGATCGTGTTATTTTTTTCACACTTTTACCATATTTTTATGATATACTTGATATTATAAAATACGATTGCAGTCGTAAAAGCGCAAAGGAGATCCTTTTTATGAACAAAGAAAACAGAAAAGCTGCCAGGGAACGGCGTGCCAAAGAGCGGGAGCACGAAGCGAAAGTAGCGCATTACAAAAAGATCTGGAGCTGGGCCGGACCAGCTCTGATTGTCGTTGTGATCGTCGGCCTTATTATTGCCAGCGTACTCGATTCCAAACGACTCTCTGTCAAAAGTGCCTCGGAGGATACCTCCACAGCCTCATCGGCCGCATCCGCCTCATCAGCCTCCACTTCGGCTTCTGCCTCTTTGCAGACCGACACTTCCCTCACCATTGAGGACGGTGATACCGTCAATATCGACTATGTCGGCTCCATTGACGGCGTGGAATTTGAAGGTGGAAACACAAAAGGAAACGGCGCTGATCTTGTGATCGGCTCCCACACTTACATCGATGACTTTGAAGAACAGCTCATCGGCCATCACCCGGGCGACAGCGTAGATGTAACCGTCACTTTCCCGGAAGACTATGGAAAAGACGAACTCAATGGAAAGGAAGCTCTTTTCAAAGTTACCATCAACGGCATTTATAAATAGAACAACCAAAAAGACATCCCCCGCAGATTTTCCGTCTGCGCCGGATGTCTTTTTCTTATTATTTTTTTGTTAAGTTTTTTTCAAAGGCGCTTCGATGTATTAAAAAAAGTACATCTTCTTATTCCACAATTTTGTAATACGCCCGCGCCGTCAGCACATAGACGATCAGGTAAACCACGGCAAACGCCGCAATCGTAATCGCTGTTGCAGCCAGGAACAGATTGCTGTCCGGGAAATTCAGCATTGCCATGATACGCCTGGTCAATGGAAACGCTACCATTGTATGCACCACGGCCACCGCGAGCGGCATGAAAAAGACCGTTACCACCTGTGACTGAATCGTCTGACGGATTTCTTTGCGGCTCATGCCGACCTTCTGCATAATCTGGAACCGTTTTCGGTCATCGAAGCCTTCTGAAACCTGCTTATAATAGATAATCATAACGGCACCCATCAAAAACAGCGCACCGACGAAAACACCTAAAAACAGAAGTGAACCATACAGACTGTAAACCGTATTGCGCTCTTTTTCGCGCACTTCCACCCATCCGTTAAAAGATGACTCCGTCAGTATCGTCTCAATCTCATCTCCAACAGTGATCTGTTCGCCAGCATCCCCGATAAGATCCAGAGCATATTCCCAACTGTATCCTTCTGGCTCCTTTCCCTGCACAGCTGCATACGCTTCCTTTGCTTCCTTGTTCCGCGTCACCACCGTCATTGTCTCATACACCTGCGTCTTCTCATCCAGAATGTACGATTTCTTATCGGTATTCCATTTTTTTACTTCATACGTCTGATTTCCCAGTTCAATCGTGTCATATCCATAATTTTTCTGTTTTTCCTGAAAAACCAGAGCCTGCCCTGGTTCCAGCTCTACCTGTTCGCCGGTTACCTGATTGTACTCCGACTCTTCCATGATTTTTATCAGTGTGCTCGCCGCAGCATCATCTGACTGTGTTTTTTCTACTTTGTTTCTATCTACAACAGCAAGCATAACATAGTATCTCTGATCACTTTCATACTTTTTTCTGAGCTGCTTTTCTTCCAGATGCTGATCAATCCCAGTTTTCACTTCCTCTATCATCTTCTGACTGACCGGTTCCACCGTCTTCATAATGCCGCTCACGCCAGTATTTGCTTCGATCGAAATCTGATGTGGAAACCGCGTATAGGTAACCTCCTCAATCCCCGTCCACAAACATGTGCTGATGGAGATAACCAGAAGCACACCCGTTGACAGAATACAGATATTCGCAAGACCGACCGCATTTTGCTTCATGCGGTACAGCATGCCCGAAATGCTTGTAAAATGGCGTGTCTGGTAATAGTAATTCTTGTTTTTCTTCAGAATTTTCAAAAATGCAATACTTCCAGCAGAAAACAGGCAGTACGTTCCCACCATAACCAAGGCGATTGCATTAAAAAACTTATCAAGTGCGTCCATCGAGGATTGGCTGGTCAGAGCCAGATAATAGCCAACACCAAGAAGCATGAATCCAAGAACCGCCGTCAAAAGCTTCGTTTTCGGTTCCCGCTCACCCTGCGCGCCGCCGTGCAGCAGTTCGACCGGCTGTGAGACGTGGATCTGGCGAAGGCTTAAGAGAAAATTGATCACAAAAGTCAGGCCGAACAGCAGCATCGTACTTCCCACGGCTTTTGCACTGAACGCAAAACCAATTGTTCCGTTCAGTCCGGTCAGCTTCATCAGCACCAGAAACAGCAGGCGGTACAGCAACACACCGAGCAGAATACCGATTCCAAGCGATGCCGCCCACAGATACAGACTCTCAAAAAAGAGGATCTTCGCCAGATGCTTTTTCTCCATGCCGAGAATCTGGAACAGACCGAACTCTTTTTTTCTTCTTTTTGCCAGAAAACTGTTGCTGTAGATCAGAAAAATCACCGCGAACAGGCCAATGATATAGGTTCCCATCCCCATCACTGTCAGGATCGTATCTTTTCCGATCATGGGTTCAAAGCCACTTCCCTGCGCCAGTGTATCCATGATAAAAAACATCACCACCGTGCCGATGCATGACAGCAGATACGGAAGAATATTCTGACGGTTTTTGCTCAAATTTGTTTTTGCCAGTCTGGCATACAGCAGATTATTCATCCCGTTCACCACCCGTCGCAAGAATTGTCAGCGTATCGGAGATCTTCTGATACATTTCATCGCGCCCTAAAGAACCGCGATACAGCTGGTGGAAGACCTCGCCATCCTTGATGAACAGCACACGCTTCGCCGAGCAGGCCGCCTTCACACTGTGCGTTACCATAACAATCGTCTGGCCCTCCTCGTTGATCTCCCCGAACAGTTTCATGAGGCCATCCGCTGCATGGGAATCGAGCGCGCCGGAAGGCTCATCCGCAAGAACCAGCTCCGGATTGGTAATCAGCGCACGCGCAACGGCTGCACGCTGCTTCTGTCCGCCGGACACCTCATATGGGTATTTATTGAGGATCTGGGTGATGCCGAGTTTTTTCGCAATCGGCTCTGCCCGAAGACTCATCTCCTCGTATTTTTTTCCTTCCAGCACGAGCGGCAAATAAATGTTGTCACGCAGGGAAAAGGTATCCAGCAGGTTGAAGTCCTGGAACACGAAACCTAAATTTTCGCGGCGGAATCCGGCAATCTCCTTCTCCTTTAATTCGCCGAGATTCTTTCCATTTAACCGCACCTGTCCGCCGGTTGGCTTGTCTAGTGCTGCGAGCAGGTTCAGAAGCGTCGTTTTTCCGCTTCCCGATTCGCCCATGATTGCAACAAATTCGCCCCGTTCCACTGTAAAATTAACGTCTTTCAACGCTTCCACCCGGTTGCTGCCAAGGCGCGTGGTATATGTTTTTTTCAGATGTTCTACTTCCAGAATTGCCATGTCACATTTTCCTTTCTGTCTGAACTGTTTTCTTAATTGACAAGGCTTATTATACCCGTCCGCGCCCTCTTCTGCCTTAGGATCATCTTACAAAAAGACCGGCAACCTTACATTTCTGTAAGATTCCCGGCGAAGCTCTCTATGTACTACAGGGATACGGTATCCAGCCCAAGATACACCTTCGTTCCCACTCCCATCTCCGACTCGATGCGGATGGTATGCGAAAGTTTCTCCATGATCTGGCGGCACAGATACAGTCCGATGCCCGTTGACCGCTTGTCTGCGCGGCCGTTGCAGCCCGTGTAGCCTTTTTCGAAAATCCGCGGCAGATCCTCCGGCGCAATGCCGATGCCGGTGTCCTCAATCACCAGCGTTTTTGGTGCATCCGGTGACAGATAGATGTGAATGCTTCCACTTTTCGTGTATTTCAGCGCATTTGACAGAATCTGCTCCAGCACAAAGACGAGCCATTTTTCATCTGTCAGCACCTCGCAGTGCACCGGCTCGTAGGAAAGGATAATCTTCCGGCGGATAAAAAGCGGAGCATATTTCCGCACAGCCTGGCGGATCAGCGCATCCAAATCGTACCTTGCAAAGACAAGATCCGATGTCATTTTTTCCATGCGCAGGTACTGCAGCGCCATCTGCACATACTGCTCCGTCTGGAAAAGTTCGCTCTGCATTTCACGCGAAAACGGCGTATCCTCCTCCTGCAGAAGCAGCCGCATCGCCGCAATCGGCGTTTTGATCTGATGGGTCCACATCGTGTAATACTCCATCATATCGCGGTATTTCTGCTCCATCTTAATCTGTTCTTCCTGAAACTGCCGCTCATAGGATGCGATGATCTGCTGGTAATCCCGCGCCAGAAGCCCGTCCGCCTCCGGAAGCGCTTCTGTTTTGCCCTGCGGTTCGGCGGCAAGGAGTGCTAAGACCAGATGATGTTTCCGGTACTTCCCATAATGAAAGCAAAAACCTGTGGCTCCGACAGCAGCCATCAGCACGATCATATAAACGGTGACATCCTGCGGCACATTGCGCAGAAAACAGAGGAGTGAAAATACTCCTATAAAAGCGGCAATCCGCACGGCCGATGCAAGATGCTCTTTCAAATACCAGTTAAGAAGCATAAACTCCTGCCGGATTCCCTCTTTCTGTTGTTCCATCCTTTTCTCCTGTTCTGCTTCCGTCATGCGATCAGGTAGCCGACACCCTTTTTCGTCTGGATAAAGTCTGTAAGTCCTGCCTCCTCCAGTTTTTTCCGCAGGCGCGTGACGTTGACGGTCAGCGTGTTGTCATCTATAAAGCTGTCCGACTCCCACAGATGCATCATCAGCATATCGCGGCTGACGGCTTTTCCTTTATTTTCGAGAAGGGACTGCAGAATGCGCCACTCATTTTTTGTCAGCTCAATCCGCTTTCCCCGGTAATTCAGCACACCACTTCCCGTATCGAGCATGGCACCGCGGTGCTCGAGGAAATTCGTTTCTCCGGCAAATTCGTAGGTGCGGCGGAGCATCGCCTGGACTTTGGCGGTCAGGACACTTAAATCAAACGGCTTCGCGATAAAGTCATCGCCGCCCATATTAACGGCCATAATGATGTTCATGTTGTCCGATGCAGAAGAAAGAAAAATTACCGGCACTTTAGAGACCTTTCGAATCTCCTGGCACCAGTGAAATCCGTTAAAAAAGGGAAGATGAATGTCCATCAGCACTAATTGCGGATTTTTCACGGCAAATTCGGCGAGAACGCCGGAAAAATCCTGTACGCAGAACGCATCCATGCCCCAGGAAACCAGGCTCTGCTGCACGGCGCGGGCGATGACTTCATCATCTTCTACAATCATAATTCGATACATGGCTGTTCCTCTGTTGTCTCTAGCAAAGCGGATATTCACAATCCGCTTCGCTACTTGCTTGATTCGGTTAAAAATATGGACTCCGGGCGGGTGTTTTCAACGCACAGCCGCTCCCAGAGCCGTTTTCGCAGATGATTATACTCTTACAATATAATCTGCTTTTCTTTCTTTTGCCTCCGGGTACTCACAGTCGCGATAGCCGAGGATGCAGTGGCCGATGCCAACATAATTTTCGGAAAGTCCCCACTCTTTTAAGAGGGCTTTTCCCTCCGGGCTCGCGAACTCTTCTTTTGCACGATGGATCCAGCAGGAATCCACACCAACGGCATGTGCTGCCAGCATCAGATTTCCCATGACAAGAGAGCCGTCCTCCACATAAGTTCCGCGCTCCGGGTCAGCAAGCACGATCAGAACGGTCGGAGCGCCGTAGAACGGATCGGATGTTGTACCCATAACAGCTGCATTCATTTTCGAAAGCTTTGCAATCAGCTCCGGTTTCTGTACCACAACAATCACCGGCGACTGTTTTCCCATGCCGGTTGCCGCATACGTTCCGGCCTCCAGAATTGCATCGAGCTGCTCATCGGTAATCTGCTCCGCTTTGTATTTGCGGATGCTTCTTCTTGTTTTGATTGCATTTAATACTTCGTTGTTCATGGTAAAAATCCTCCTGTTCTTTTTTTGTTTTTATCGCAAACGCCGCAGCTTTGTATACCGGACGCATTGCCTGCCTACATCTGTTTCCGCACAATCCGATACTCATCGCCGAGCTGGTAGTACGGACAGTCGTAAAATTTATCCTGCAGAAAACGTGCCATCTCATCCTCATCAAGATCGACCTCGCAGGTGTAGCACTCATACTCCTCATCATACACAAAATTGCCGCACGACTCACAGCTTGTGGCCATCTGGCGGGAGTGCTTTTTCTTTTGTGCATGGGGTGTTGGTTCTATCATATGGCAATTCCTCCCATTTCTTACACTTCGCTTTTCCGTTTCGGCGCTTCCGGCAGAGGAAGAATTTCTATTTTTCATCCACAACCTGGAAAATGTAAAACTTCAGGTAATAGGACTCATCCGCCGCCCACAGAATTGGATGATCCGGGGCCTGGGTGCGGTATTCTACCTGACGAAGGCGTTTGTGGACGTTGTGAGCCGCCTGGTTGATGGTTTTCGTGAAGAGTTCGTAGTCCATAAAGTGGGAACACGAACAGGTGCACAGATAGCCGCCGTCTTTGACCAGTTTCATGCCGCGCAAATTGATTTCACGATATCCCTTGATTGCGTTTTTGATAGAGTTTCTTGATTTTGTGAAGGCCGGCGGATCAAGGATAACGACGTCGAATTTTTCTCCCTCTTTTTCAAGACGTGGCAACAGTTCAAAGACATCCTCGCACACGAAAGATGCTACGTTTTCCAGACCATTTAAGGATGCGTTTTTCCGTGCCTGCTCTACGCCGAGCTCTGATGCATCAACGCCGATAACTTCCTTTGCTCCTGCATATGCCGCATTCAGTGCAAACGATCCGGTATGGGTAAAGCAGTCGAGCACTCTCGCGTCCTTGCAGAGCTTCTGCACAGCCAGACGGTTGTATTTCTGATCCAGGAAGAAACCAGTTTTCTGGCCGTCCTTGACATCGACGAGATAGTGGACACCATTCTCGACGATTTCCACGCTGGTGTCAAACGGCTCGGAGAGAAATCCTTTCACACGCTCCATGCCCTCCTGCTCACGCACTTTTGCATCACTTCGCTCAAACACGCCGCGGATCTTAACCCCGTCAGCTGCCAGAACCTCCTCCAACAGGCGGATAATCGTCATTTTCATTTTGTCGATACCGAGTGCCAGTGACTGAACGACCAGCACATCGGAGAATTTATCCACTACGAGTCCCGGCAGGAAGTCTGCCTCGCCAAAGATCAGGCGGCAGCTTGATGTGTCTGTCACTTTTTTGCGGTATTCCCAGGCATCCTGCACTCTTTTTCTCAAAAATGCTTCATCGATTTCCTGGTCGATATTTCTTGTCATCATACGGATGCGGATTTTGGAATGCTCGTTGATGAAACCTCGTCCCATCGGGTATCCGTCGAAGTCGCGCACCAGCACGATATCTCCGTTTTCATATGCTCCTAAAATCGAAGCGATCTCATTATCAAAAATCCAGGCTCCGCCCTGCTTTAAGGCGCGGCCCTCTCCTTTTTTCAGTGTTACAACTGCGTTGCTCAAAAGTTTTTCCTCCTTAAAACAATATAGTTAGTCATATCTAATCATAGACAAATGTGTTTTGCTTGCATTCACAAAACCGCGCTTCCAGCGCTTTTTGCTGCTGCACAGCTCCTTTTTGCACGAGTGAACTATAACGTCAGATTCCTCTTCCGTCAAACTCCGGAATGAAGCTCTCCTCGGCCACCGGGCCTTCCTGTAAAAAGGCGTTGGTGACGCCGAGGGAAAACGTATAGTCCAGCAGACGCTCATACTCCCGCTTTGTCGTTTTCCGGTTCAGCGGACTTATGTTTTCCACCTGCGGAAGCGGCGTGTACTGGCTCATGAGGCTCAGCCAGACGGTATCGCCGTACGTCTCATAGACGTATTTTACCACAGCTTTTGCATTTTTTACAGCACCGGGCAGCAATAAATGGCGCACAATCACACCTTTTTTCATCAGACCATTCTCATCGAATACAGCCTCTCCTGTCTGACGCACCATTTCCGCCAGCGCCCGTTTTGCTGTTTCCGGGTAATCTTCTGCCCGCGAGTACACTTTTGCAAGGGAGGAGTCCATATACTTAAAATCTGTCAGATAAATATCGATCAGCCCATCCAGGGCCTGCAGGGCTTCCACGCTCTCATACCCGCCGCAGTTATACACAACCGGCACGGTAAGTCCCTTTTTCTTTGCCTGAAAAAGTGCCTCCCGGATCTGCAGCACGTAGTGGCTTGGTGTCACAAGATTGATATTGTTTGCATTCTGTGCCTGCAGTTCCAGAAAAATATCCGAAAGCCGCCCGATCGAAATCACTTTTCCGCTTTCCATCTCCGCAATATGATGGTTCTGACAGTAGACACACCGCAGATTGCACCCGGAAAAGAAAACCGTCCCTGACCCCGTCGTCCCGGAAATACACGGCTCCTCCCAGAAATGCAGCGCCGCCCGCGCCGCCGCAACCCCGGAGGGCGCCTTACAATATCCCGTCTTTCCATGCTCCCGGTCCGCTCCGCACTTCCGCGGACAAACCCGGCACCGGCTCATCTCCAGTTCCAAATCCTGCATCGTATTTCTCCCTTTTCTCTTTAGAAAAAAGCCGTGTCTCCGGAAAATAGTTCTTCCACAGACACAGCTTTCATATTTCTATGCGTCAATTAATATGCCAGAATTTCATATCCATCTTCTGTTACCGCAACCGTAACCTCCCACTGGGCTGACGGTGCGCCGTCCTCAGTGTAGACAGTCCAGTCGTTGTCGGAGTCGATGAAGATCTCATCCGTTCCGAGATTGATCATCGGCTCAATGGTGAATACCATACCCGGTACGAGCAGCATTCCGGTATCGCGTCTTGTGACATAGCTGACGAACGGATCCTCGTGGAACTCCAGACCGACGCCATGACCACCGATGTCACGGACTACTTTATAGCCCTGACTCTGGGCAAATTCATTGATCACCGCGCCGACATTGCCAAGCCGGTTAAACGGACGTACTTCGGAGAGTCCAAGCTGTACGGCTTTTAACGTATCTTCCACCAGCTTCTTTGAAACATCGTCTACCTCACCGATACAGAACATACGGGAAGAGTCGGAAAAATATCCTTTATAAATGGTAGAAACATCAACATTGATGATATCTCCGTCCTGCAGAATTTCCTCTTCGTTCGGAATTCCATGGCATACCGCATCGTTGATGGAGGTACACACGCTCTTCGGAAATCCTTCATAATTCAGCGGTGCTGCAATTCCGCCGAGTTCTTTTGTCTTTTCTGCGACCAGACGGTCGATGTCTTCCGTACTCATGCCTGCATGAATGTTTTCGGCCACATAATCCAGAACTGCAATATTGACAAGACCGCTTTCACGAATTCCATCGATCTGATCCGGTCTTTTGATAATTTTCTTCGGCGGAATTTTCCATCCCTTTAATTTATAAGAATTGATTTTCTCATCCAGCGCCAGATGGCAGTCTTTGTACTTCTTCCCGCTGCCGCACCAGCAGGGATCATTTCTTCCAATTTTTTTCAGCATAATGTTCTATCCTCTTTCTGAACGCGGAACGACAGATCCGATTTTCTGTCTCCCGCTGAAATTCATATAACTCCTCTACTACTTTACCACACTCCGGCAAAACTGCAAGCAAAAGTTCCCAAATGAATAACTCTCTCAAAAGAGACCCTCCGCCGGATTCCGCATGCGGACGGCGCGTGCAGTAAGGTTATCATGCGTGAAAAACTTTTATATCCCGAAATACCGCTTTCCCATCCGATGCATACAGCCCGAAGCATCCGCCCGTCTGATCATACATCCGTGTTCCAAGCGCAATTTTGCCATCCACATAAGCTTCCAGAATCGTACCGTCTGCAATCACATCGACATGAAAGCTTCTTCCCGTTGATGACGGCAGCGGCCGTTCCAGTTCCACCTCATATGGGAACATCTGTCCGCCCCGCTCTGTCATGCGGACTCCGGATTTAAACTCGATCCGGCGGCGGCCAAAATCAATCAGAAGATAATAACCGACCGTAAATGTTTCTTCGACATGCACGGCAATTCCAACGCTCGGACAATCCCCGTCCACTTCGACGTCAAAGGAAAGACGGCTCGTTTCCCCCACCGGATTCAGCAGCAGCGCACCAAAATCGTACGGTGCATCAACCTCTGCCTGGTTCTTTTCCAGCTTCCACTCTCCTGTCAGTGCCTGCATCTGAAGCGGTTCTTCCCATCCCACGGCTTCCAGCACCTGTGGAATCGGCTTCACAAAAAGATCGCCATTCTCATCCTGCCACAGCTCATGCACCACCAGACTGCCGCCCCAGTCCCATGTATTACAGTCTTTTCCGGGATATCCCGGCGGATCAAAATTGTGCTCGTTGACTTCTCTTGTCGGATTCCAGCCGTAAACGTATCGGTGAACGCCATCACTTCCCGTCTTTGCCGCATAAAAAGCACGCGTGTCGAACGTATCAATTTCCGGCGTCTGCCACGGTCCATACGGACTTCTGCTCTTCCGGTACATCGTCTGATAGCGGTCCGCATACGAAGAAAAGACGAGATAATACCAGTCTCCCATCCGGAAAAAGTCAGGGCACTCAAACGCACACTGTGCATTCATCGGAGCATAAAACGGCTCGCAATAGTCCCAGTGATGCAGATCCTTCGATTTGCACAGACCCACACAGCCTCTCCTCGTCGTTTTTCCTTTTTTCTGCGCCGCAAAAATCATCCACCAGCAGTTTTCCTCCTCACTCCAGAAAACAAACGGATCCCTCCAGTGGATCGGCTCATAGATCACATCATCCGATGCGAAGCGGTCCTCCGGGATTTCCGTCCACACATCCAGATCGGTGCTGACGGCGTGATTCATGTAGTTCTTCTCTGGCAGCTTCTGAAAGGTACAGTAAAACATGTGATACAGGCCATCCACTTTGATCACAGAACCCGTGCCGCCCACAATTTTTGTATCATGCTCCGTATAATGAATATGATCTGTCGTGCTCAGCATCACCCAGCTGTCCTGATGCTGTTCATCCCGGTTCGCACGGTAATTGCGAAGATAAAACGGTTTAAAAACACCATTGTCATAATAGGGGATCACATCACCCAGCACTGCCTTTTCCGGTCGAAAATAAAGACTCATCCGCTCATCCTCCCATCGTTGTCAATTGAATATTTTCAAAGCGCACCTTTCCGTCAGATACAGCAAGACCAAACTTCCGGTCGTGCAAGTCATACGCGCGCACACTGAGAGCCGTTGTTCCGCCCACATAGACTTCCATCACAGACTCATCGATATAAATTTCCATGGAATACGTTTTCCCCGGAATCAGTTCCAGCGGCCGCTCCAGCTCGACATCGTACTGGAACGTCCATCCGCCCTGCTCATGCATACGGATTGCGCTCTTGTACTCCAGACGCTGCCGCTTCGGATCTAAGTAGAAATAGTAGCCTCTCGCAAACTCCTCATCCACCTGCAGTGCCACGGCAAAACGCTCTGTTCCTTCCGAAAACGTGAAATCAAATGCCAGACAGCCCTGATGCGGAACATCGTTTTCACTGAGTGCAGACGCATAAGCATACGGCGTATCAACAACGGCAGATGTTTCACCAATCTCCCACGCGCCGTTCATCGGTGCCCACTTTACGTCATTTTGAATGGTCAGAACCTCTTTCAGCGCCGGATTTGGTCTTACCGCCAGTGTGCCGTCCTCCCGTGCATAAATTTCATGCGGAATCAGCGTACCGCCCCAGTCATATGTTTTGTAATCGTATCCCTCGTGGTTCGGATCCGGGTCGAAATTCCAGGTGTTCTGTGTCCTTGTCGGATTCCAGCCGAACAGATACCGGTGGTTTCCATCCCCGCAGCTTTTTGCCGCGTAGAACGCACGACCGTCAAAGGAATCTGTTTTCGGGCGTTTCCATGGTCCATGGCAGGAACGGCTCATGCGGTAAATGGTCTGGAAATGGTCTGTGAACTGCGAAAAGATCAGATACCACCAGCCGTTTTCGTAAAACATATCCGGGCATTCGTATGCCGACATGCTCGCATGTGGTGCATACAGCGGCTCACAGCACTCCCAGTGGTGAAGATCGGCAGATTTACATAAGCCCACACAGCCGCGGCGGCCTGTTTTTCCCTGGCTCTGCGCGCACAGCAGCATCCACCAGCAGTTTTCTTCCTCATTCCAGAACACGTATGGATCGCGCCAGTCGGTCGGCAGATAGATCGTTTCGTCCGGTCCGAATGTTTCTTCTTCGTGTTTCGTCCAACTGTCCAGATCACTGCTCGTCGCGTGGCAGACGTACTGCCGCTGCGGATTCTGTTCAAAGACGCAGTAATATAAATGGTAAATCCCATCTGCCTTGATGACAGATCCCGTTCCTCCCAGAATCCCAATCGCCGTCTCCGGCCCGTAATGCACCATATCTTTTGTGTTTAGCAGATGCCAGCCGTCTTTCCTGTCGCTGCCGAAATATGGATTCCAGTTTTTCAGATAAAAAAGGTGGAATTTCCCATCTTCATAATAAGGAATCACATCGCCGACACGGGCATGCTGCGGGGTATAAAATAACTGCATATTTTTTTCTTCTCCTTTCCGTTTTTCTGCGGTTTTTCCCGCTTTTTCGTACTCTTTTTCCGATGCTTTTATTATACTTTTTCCCCTGTAAAATTACAATTAAAATCAGGTATATTTGCCCCGATTTCCGGCAATACTTTTTCATGAAACCACCAAAGAAAGCAAGAAAGGAAGATGCACGATGAGTGGAGATGCAGAGCTTTTAAACTTTATTTACCAGAATTCCCAGATGGGTGTCGACACGATCCGGCAGCTCATTGGAGTCGTTGAGGACAAAGACTTAAAAGAACATCTGAAAACCCAGTTTCAGGGCTATGAGGAATTTCATCAGGCGGCAAAGGAGCTGCTGAATGAACACGGCTACGATGAAAAAGGCCTTGGCATAATGGAAAAAGCACGCACGTATTTTATGATAAACCTGCAGACTATGACGGATCCGTCCGTCTCACACATTGCCAGCATGCTGATTACCGGAAGCAGCATGGGCATCGTCGAGGCAATCCAGAAGTACCGCCAGTATGAGGACGCGGATCCCAAAATCCGGGATCTGATGGATAAGCTGCGAAAATTTGAAGAATACAACATGGAAAAGTTAAAAGATTTCTTATGAAAATCATATTCAGCCAAACTACCCGCATCTGCAGATCCTGCGAGTGGCAGCTTCTTTCGGATGCAAAGGAATCGAGAAACGATCCGGTACCGGCACAAAACAGTGCCGCACCGGATTTTGAGTTGTTTTGACCGTTTTACAAACTTTACATACATTTAACACAAAACTGTTTTTAGATGTGTTATCTTCTAAATGTAGGTTTTTTCTCGAGTAAGACCTGCAAAACGTGTATCTATTGTTAAAACCACGAAAAGAAAAAGAAAATTACGTAAAGGGAGAAATTATGGACATTTTTGGAGTGTTATCCTTTGTCGGTGGCCTTGCCATGTTCTTATACGGCATGAGTGCCATGGGCGATGGCCTGACCAAACTTTCCGGCGGTAAACTGGAATACCTGCTGGAAAAGCTGACATCAAAGCGGATTATGGCAGTTCTTTTAGGTGCCGGTGTTACCGCAGTTATCCAGTCCTCTTCTGCAACTACTGTTATGGTTGTCGGATTCGTAAACTCCGGCATCATGAAGCTGAACCAGGCAGTCGGCATCATCATGGGCGCCAATATCGGTACCACCATCACTTCCTGGATCTTAAGTCTTACCGGCATTCAGGGCGACAATGTATTCATTAAAATGCTGAACCCGTCGTCCTTTTCCCCCATTCTTGCAATCATCGGCGTTTTTATGCTGATGCTGGCAAAGAGCGATAAAAAGAAAAATGTCGGTACCCTGTTAACCGGTTTTTCCATTCTGATGTTTGGTATGCACACCATGAGCAGCGCTGTATCACCGCTCGCAGATGTACCGGAATTCACGGGACTTCTCGTAAAATTCTCAATTCCGGTGCTCGGTGTTCTTGCCGGAACCATTCTGACCGCCGTGATCCAGAGTTCCTCTGCTTCTGTCGGTATTCTCCAGGCACTCTGCGCAACCGGTTCCGTCAGCTACGCCGTAGCGATCCCTATCATCATGGGACAGAATATCGGTACATGTATCACCGCATTGCTCTCCTCCATCGGTACAAGCCGCAATGCACGCCGTACCGCAATGGTTCACCTTTATTTTAACATTATCGGTACTGTTCTTTTCCTGGTTCTCTTCTATGGAATCAATGCCTTTGTACATTTTCCATTCCTGGAAACCTCGGCAAATGCAGCCGGCATCGCAATCGTTCACTCCGGCTTCAATATTTTCGCAACACTGATCCTGTTCCCGTTTGCAGACGGACTGGTCAAACTTGCGAAACTGACCATTCCGGACGGACCGGAAGAAAAAGCAGACGAAGCTGTTCAGATGCTCGATACCCGTTTTCTCGACAGCCCGGCTTTTGCTCTGCAGCAGTGTAAAGTTGCAGCCGCAAAAATGGCAGAGCTGACCGAAACCGGCCTTGTTACTTCTGTTGACCTGATGGCCTCCTACAACGAGGCGGATGCGGAAAATGTAGATATTCTTGAGAAAAAGGTGGATCATTTTGAAGATGCCCTCGGCACATATCTGGTGAAGCTTTCCAGCGAAAAGCTTTCCCCGAAGGACAGCCAGACACTTTCCATGATTCTGCACTGCATCGGCGATTTCGAACGAATTTCCGATCACACCGTCAACATCATGAAAGCTGCAAGAGAGATGCATGACAAGAACCTGCAGTTCTCTTCTGACGGAGCCGCAGAGCTTGCTGTTTATGGAAAAGCAGTCAAAGATATTGTCAGCCTGACCTTCTCCGTTTTCAACAATGAGGATGTAAAAAAAGCAAATGAAGTGGAACCACTCGAGCAGGTGATTGACAGCCTGAATTCCAGCCTGAAGAACCACCACATCGAACGGCTCCAGAGTGGAAAATGCACGATCGAGCTTGGCTTCATCTTATCCGACGTCATGACCGATTTCGAGCGAATCTCCGACCACTGCTCCAACATCGCCGTCTGCGTCAGCCAGATCCACAGCGGATCGTTCGATACACATGAATATCTGCATGCATTGAAGAAAGAAGAAGAATTTGAGGCAGAATATAAAGAGCTGAAAAAACAGTATCAGCTGCCGGATGTAAAAGCCTGAAAACAGACTGTACTGTAACCATAAGCTGTACAACCGGGAATTTTTATGGTAAGAATCTTCCCTTCCTTAGGCTGTCACTGTTTTGTTTTATTACCATATCACAGATGCATTACTCAATCTACTATTTTTCTCTGAATTTTTCCAAAAAATACCGACTGCCCATCAATATTGATATATTCTACATTGGCAGTCGGTATTTCTATTTCATTCTATTCTTTTCTTTATACAACCTGATCCTTCGCAATAAATACCGGGAAGGAATCGGTTCCTTTGAGCTGTTTTCCTTCAGATACCGTAACGTATTTATCAGAAACAACGTACTCAATCTCAGCGCCTGCTTCAATCACGGTATCCTGCATCAGAATGCAGTTCTTTACTTTTGCTCCCTTGGCTACCTTGACACCACGGAACAAAATGCTGTTTTCGATTTCGCCTTCGATCACACAGCCGTCTGCTACCATCACGTTTTTCGCTTTTGATCCGTTGATATAACGGGTCGGATTGTCGTCGCGGACTTTGGTATAGATCGGGTTGCCGGAGAAGAGACTATCGAGATTCTCATCTTTTAAGAGCTTCATGTTCTCATCGAAATAACTCTTCATATCGTCGATTCTTGCCTGATAACCGGTAAACTCATATCCCTGAATGTTCAGTTTCTCCGTTTGCGGTGCCAGGACATCACGCTCAAAGAATTTATTTCCAAGGACAAAGCCTTTTTTGATTTCGTCGATCAGAAGCTGACGCTCCATCACGTAGATATTCATCGATACATTCTGTACTCCGTTTTCCTCCGAGTTTACAAAGATCTTGCTGATCTTCTGTCCTGCCATGGAGAAGGTGTAGTGCAGATAATTGGTTTTCTCGTAAGAGCTTCTGACGCCTTCCGGAATCGGCTGCTTGGTATAAGCTGCAGTAACATCTGCGCCGCTTTCGATATGCTGATTCAGCATCTCTTTGAAATCAAAATTGCAGGCAATGTTGGTGTCCGCCATAACAACATATTTTTCTTTCTGCCATTTCAGAAAATCGAGAACATTTGCCAGTGCTTCCACTCTTCCGGAATACACCTGAATTTTCTTCTCGGAATAAGGCGGAACAATGTTTAAGCCGCCTTTTTTTCTGGCGAGATCCCACTCACGTCCGGAGCCGAGATGATCCATCAGCGAATGGTAATTTTTGCGGACGATAATGGATACATTTCCGATTCCGCAGTTTACCATGCTGGATAAAATAAAGTCCACCATGCGGTAACGGCTGGCAAAAGGAATGGAGGCCATCAG
This sequence comes from Blautia sp. AF26-2, assembly GCF_003460955.1. NCBI lineage: Bacteria > Bacillati > Bacillota > Clostridia > Lachnospirales > Lachnospiraceae > Blautia > Blautia sp. AF26-2. The sequence continues at coordinate 229,537 of NZ_QTWD01000004.1, forward strand.
ACGCTCGTTTACCAGATCCGGTACCTGCTCATCATAACTGTTTGGGAAAATGATGCCCAGTGCATCTGCATTTGCGTTTACCATTCTTCTTCACCATCCTTTACATTTGCATTTACCATTGTATTTGGTCCTACTTTGGCACGCTCACCGATATGGATTCCGGATCCGATGGTGGCAACACCTTTTTCACCGTCATGCGGCATTTCTCCTACCACGGCATTCTGGCCAATCACAACGTTTTCCGCAACGATACAGTGTTTCACGACTGCTCCGGATTCGATCACGGTTCCTCCCATGATAACGGCATCTTCTACTTCTGCGCCCTCTGCAACCTTTACACCGGAGAACAGAATCGAATGTTTGACATGACCTGCAATACGGCAGCCATCGGTGATCATACAGTTTTCCACAACAGCGGTTTCGGTGATCTTATGGCCTGTTTTTCCGCTGTTTCGGCTGTAAATCTTCCAGTTATTGTCAAACAGGTTGATTCCGCTGTGTTCCGGATCGAGGATTTCCATATTTGCCTCCCACAAAGAGGAGATGGTTCCTACATCTTTCCAGTATCCGCTGAAATGATAAGCGTACATATTGCGTCCGTCTTTTAAAAGATTCGGGATGATGTTGTTTCCGAAATCGTTCGAAGAATTCGGGTCTGCCTCGTCCTCAATCAGATATTTTTTCAGGATATCCCAGTTGAAAATGTAGATACCCATGGATGCCAGATTGGATTTCGGCTGTTTTGGTTTTTCCTGGAACTCGGTGATTTTGTCATTTTCATCTGCTACCATAAGTCCGAAACGGGATGCCTCCTCCCACGGCACTTCCATAACCGCAACGCTGAATTCTGCGCCCTTTTCCTTATGGAAGCGGAGGAAATCGCTGTAGTCCTGTTTGCAGATCTGGTCTCCGGAAAGGATGATGACGTACTCCGGATCGTAGCTCTCGATGAATGGAATGTTCTGGTAGATGGCATTTGCAGTTCCTTTATACCAGTCAGAACCTGAGGCTTTCTGATAAGGAGGCAGCACGTGAACACCTCCATGGAGGCGGTCCAGATCCCACGGCTGGCCGTTTCCTATGTACTCATTTAACACCATTGGCTGATACTGTGTCAGAATACCTACGGTATCAATTCCGGAATTTACGCAGTTAGAAAGTGGGAAATCGATGATTCTATATTTTCCGCCAAATGGAACTGCCGGTTTTGCAAGCTTCTCGGTCAGCGCATAAAGGCGAGATCCCTGACCTCCGGCAAGAAGCATTGCTATCATTTCTTTTGCCATAATCTATCCCCCTGTTTTAATAGATGCATTCATTATAACACACTATTTGCTCTATGGACAATCTTTTTGTGCATTTTTCACTATTTTTTATTTTTTTACCGATTTTATTCTGTATTTTTCTCCAGTTTTACAGTTCTTTCGTGAGCTTTTTACATTTTATGCCACCAAGCTGGGCTTGCAGATTGCGGAAATCGCTTATCTCTTGCAGTCACAGCCTTGCTCCTTTGACCGTACAAAAAGCAGCCCCGCAAAGCCTTATGGTAAAGGTCTGCGGGGCTGCTTCTATGTTTTTTTGATTTTTTATGCTTTTGTAACGGTAACTGCCTCTTCGAGATCGAACTGATCACCGTATGGTTTGCAATCATCATAGGCGAGGGACTGCAAAACAACATTCAGAATGCGGTACGCACAGGTCTGAAGCTGTCCAAGCGGCAGAGTTCCGTCTGCAACAGATGCTACAATTTCCTGACGGTTTCCTTGCTGGCCAGGCATCTGCAGATCGTTTCCTGCAAGAACACACTCTCTTGAAGTGGAATGTCCATATTTCAGGTTATATTTGTAAGCGAACAATCCGCTCATGTCCTCTGAGGTTCCCCAGTCGGTCATGACATAGCCTGCGAAGCCCCACTCATCTCTTGCTGCTGCGGTCAGAAGGTCGTGGCTGTTGGCAGTATGCACACCGTTTACCAGGTTGTAGGAAGACATAATCGTCATCGGCTGTGCTGTCTTGACTGCGATTTCAAAGCCCTTCAGATAGATTTCACGCATTGCGCGCTCGCTGATGTGCTCATTGACGTACATACGGTTGTCTTCCTGGTTGTTGGCTGCAAAGTGCTTAATGCTGGTTCCGATTCCGGCATGGGACTGGATTCCTCTGGTATCGGCTGCGGCGCACATACCTGCCACCAGCGGATCTTCCGAGTAGTACTCGAAGTTTCTTCCGCAAAGCGGATTTCTGTGAATATTCATGCCAGGCGCCAGCCATACGGAAATGTGGAATTCTTCCATCTCTTTTCCGACGATATCACCGCATTTCTGGATCAGATCCATGTTCCACGATTGCGCAAGAAGCGCTGCTACCGGGATTGCGGTGCAGTACTGGAAATACTCCGTGCCGCCTTCCGGAACTTCGATTTCATTTTTGTTAAACGCATCTTCCAGAGGATTTCCGGAGGATACCATCTTTCCGTCTGCATCAACGACAAAGTGCGGAATCAGACGAAGACCGGCCGGACCGTCTGCAAGAATCGTATTGTAAATACCTCTGTCCTCAAGAAGAATGGAAGTCGTATCTCCCGCTGCTCCAGGCGCCATATCGGAAGAAGATCCGATAAATCCTTCCTGGCCAAGTCCGTCTGCAGTACCATTGCAAACGGCAGCCATCTCTTCTACGGTCAGCTGCGATACGAGATCTTTTAACGTCGCTTTTCCGCTCTTTACATCTGCCGCGGTCAGCTTCTCTCCCTCATAAGCCGGGAATGCTTCCGGTGTCTCACTGTAGACAACAGTCTCCGTCTTGATGCATTTGCTGCAGATATCGATCTGTTTTGCAGCTGCTTTTTCTTCTGCCTCACCTTCATAGCTGTACGGTGTTACGCCTGCTTTGGAGAGTTCCTGTGGAGCGTCATCTGCAGGGAAGAGATTCTTTCCCTGAACCGTAACAACGGTCTCTTTGAGATTCAGGGCTGCTGCCACTTTCGTTGTTCTGGAGCTGTTGCCGACACGGATGTAATACGTTCCTGCCTCGAGTACCCATGCTGCTTTTTTCTCATCGTAGGAAGCCATAGATCTCGTCGGGAAGGAAATGGTAATCGTCTGGGACTCACCCGGCGAGAGCAGATCGGATTTTCCGAAGCCGCCAAGCTCCTGATACGGTTTCTCAATCGTGCCATCCGGTGCGGAATAGTAAACCTGTACGACTTCTTTTCCGGCGAATGTATCACCAATATTCTTTACGGATGCGGTAACGGTAACGTTCTTGGCATCTGCCTCCACGTCCCTTACTTCCGTCTCAAAATCAGTATAACCTTTGCCATAGCCGAAGCAGTAGTTCGGGGTTACGTTGAAGGTGTCAAAATAACGGTAGCCGACATAAATGCCGTCGCTGTAATACTCATCGTTGGTGTCACCGTTGTTGTGGCTGAAATTTTTTGAGGACGGATAGTCTTCATAGGAAGCAGCCCATGTATCAGTCAGCTTTCCGGATGGGATGCTCTTTCCGAGAACAACGTCTGCAACGATGTTTCCGGTTGCATTTCCGGCCTGTCCTGCAAGAAGAATTGCATTCAGTCCTTTGATTTTCTTTAACTCTGTGGTGTCTACAAGGTTCGCAATATTCAAAATTAAAACTGTTTTCTCATAATGCTCTGCCAGATAGGCAATGTCAGCGAGCTCGTTTTCGCCGAGCAGATAATCGCATGCTCTGTTATAGCGGTCTGCACCTTCACCGGAGTTTCTTGACAGAACATAGATAGCGGTATCGGTGTCCTCTTTTTCGGTAATTACCGGCACGTCAGGCTGTGCAAATACTTCCGAGAACATAACAGCAAAAATCGGAACGTGAAGCTCCTCTGCTTTTTTTGCCAGCTCTGCCTGATATGCAGCCTGCGCATCTGCAAGCACTTTGTCATATTCATCGAGCCATTTACCAGTCAGAATTTCAAAGCCGGCCTCTTTTAAGCCCTGTTCGATCGTAACAACCGTTCTTGTGTTAACGTCTCCGGAACCGGTACCCCCTTTTACCGTGTGGCGGACGCCGTTACCATAAACTGCGACTTTTCCTGCACCGGCAAGCGGCAGGGTTCCGTCGTTTTCAAGAAGTGTCATGCACTCACCGGCCAGTTCACGTACCAGCGCGGAATGTTCTTTTTCTCTTGCAGATACTTCTCCTGTTTTTGATGCATAAAATGTTGCCATAATTCTAATACCTCCCAATAATAAATTCACATATAGCGCTTATATTGTAACGCATTTTTCGTCATTATGCAAAAGTTTTTTCACCTGTTTTCTCATATTTTATTTGTATTTTGTGCATTTTCTCTTATTATCCGACTTTTCTGTCTTTTTTTCGCTCATTGATTTCTTTTTTTATTTTTTTATATTGATGCTTTTATTCTATTAATTTTCTGTAAACGATACGCTTTTTTACCTTTTTTTTCGTCTTCTTTTACAAAATTCGTTGACGCGTTTGATTTTGGCAGTATAATGGAATCAGAGATCAATTTTAGGAGGCCCCCATTATGTTAAAACAACTTTCTATTTTCGCAGAAAATAAAAAAGGCACGATGCAGCAGATCACACAGATTCTGTTTGAAAACGACGTCAATATTTTAGGTTCTGTCAACAACGACAGCGCAGAGTACGGCATTGTCCGCATGGTCGTTTCCGATCCGGATAAAGCAGAGCAGGCGCTTCAGGCTGCCGGTTACATGACACGCCAGACGGATGTACTCGGTGTTGAAGTCGTCGATCAGCCGGGCAACTTAAATTCCCTTCTGAAAACACTGCTTGAGACAAATATCAGCATCGACTATATCTATCTCTCCTTCAACCGCGAGTCCGGCTGCCCGATCATGGTGTTCCATGTACCGGATGTATACGAGACAGAAGCAAGCTTAAAAAGCAAGGGATATACCGTTCTCTAGAGCATGTTTGAAAAACACGAAAAAAGACATCTGGCGAAGTGATTTTTCACCTCTGCAGATGTCTTTTTCTATATCATCTATTCTTTTGCTTCATCCTCAAACAGGTGATCCCGCGTAATGTTTTTTGCCCACAGTCCGCTCTTATACCGTTTCAGAACCCACGGCCATTTTACAAACTCATCTGTACACAGCAGGAAATAAACCACAAGGACAGGAAGCTTGAAGACAAACGCTGCAATAAATCCAAGCGGCACCGCGTAGCACCACATATCAATCGTATCACAGACCAGTCCGAACTTTGTGTCACCTCCGGCACGGAATACTCCGGCAATCAGCGTCGTATTGACGGCCGCCCCCATAATATAATAGGTATTGATCAGCAGCATATATTTCAGATAATGCATCGCGGTCTCATTTAAAGAAGCAAATTTCAATACAAACGGCGTGATACCCAGCACAACCAGTCCGCCCACAGCTCCGGCAACAACCGTCAGCTTCAGCAGTTTCGATGCATATTCCTTCGCCTTTTCCAGATTTCCTTCTCCCATAACATTTCCAAGCAGAATACCGCCTGCACTTGCCACACCAAAGCACAGCACGGTTCCGATATTTCTTACAACGACAACGAGCGAGTTTGCCGCTACCGCATCGCTTCCCAGATGGCCCAGGATCACAGAATACATCGAAAATGCAACGCCCCAGGAAAGATCATTTCCAAGTGCCGGAAGTGAAAGCTTCACAAAATCGGAAAACAGCAGCTTGTTGCGGATGAACATGTACCGCAGATCGAGCTTGATATCCTTACTCATAATCGACACAATCACGCAGCCGATCAGTTCAATGACACGCGACATCGCCGTTGCGATTGCAACACCGGTTGCTCCAAGCTTCGGAAATCCGAAGAGACCAAAAATGAAGCATGCGTTGAAAAATACGTTCAGTGCGAATGCCATCATATTCATCGCCATGCTGATCGTCACACGGCCGAGGCTTCGAAGCACCGCAAGATAGATCTCCGTAATGCCCCAGCACAGGTAGGTCACACCCATGACGCGCAGATACGAAGCACCGATCCGGATCAGTTCCACATTATCTGTAAACAGACGCATCATCATCTGTGGCATGGTAAAAGCAATTCCTGCCACAACGACGGAGATGATGACGGAGAATCGAAGTGCGATTCCCTCGACAGTCTGAATTGCTCGCATATTGCCTTTTCCAAAGTACTGGGCACACAGAAGTGTTGCTCCTGTTCCCAGTCCATAATAAACCATAAATAATACATTTGCATAGTTGGATGCCAGGGATACCGCGGAAATAGCGGACTGTCCCACGTAGTTCAGCATCACGACATCGGCAGAGTTGACTGCCGCGCTTAAAAGATTCTGAATCACAATCGGCAGAACCAGCTTAAAAATCTGGCTGTAAAAGCCCTGCTCTTTTGTTGTTGCCCTCATGTTTCTTCTCCATTTCTCTTCTTTATTTGTCTTCTTTCTTTTCCTGTTTTGCCTTCACATACGGGTATCGGACCTGCGTGTAAACAAACATCACCAGAATATAGATGCCGCATGCGATCGCCGCTGGAACGGTAAGATCCGACAGATTGACATACGAGGTTCCGATCATCAGAATGCCGATGAAAAACAGCAGAATGTGAAGTGTCCGCTTTTTCATACAAAACGCAGATTTCTGATACTCTTCCGGGAAGATATCCGGCAGACGCCAGCAGGCCAGGAGTACCATAAATTCCGTCACCATATCGGTTCCGACACCCATGTTGGAAATCAATGTCAGATCCATTCCCGTAAGGATCGGAATGGCGCCCATCAGGAAAAAGACCATCAGAAGGATCGCCGGAACACCGTTTCTATTCTCCTCCGCGGTTTTTTCCGGCAGCCAGCCCTGTTTTGCGGCAGCCTGCAGTCCTCTTGTCACCCAGCTCAAGGTTCCGTTCAGGGTGGTAAGCAGCGCAAATACGGCACCACCGAACACGAAAAACAGGTACAGCCAGGTTGGAAAAATCTCCTGTGCGACAAGCGTCAGATTCTGAAATGCGACCGTTTCGACCGGAAGCACGCCGCCTGCCACGATACCGATCAGCACGTAGAATACAGCAACGATACTCGTGGAAAGCACGATAACCTTTGGAATCGTGCGGGACGGCTCCACGATATCATCTCCGTTCTCCGCAACGAATTTTGCGCCTCCGCACGCAAAACTTAAAAGCGCTACGCCTGTGAAAAAGTTCTTCGGACCGTTCGGCATCAGGTTGGATACCGTCGGTGTCAGGGCATCCCAGCTCACCTTGGGCAGACCGAATACAATAAATAAGAACAGGCTCAAAAGCAACAGCACAACCATGCCCTTTTGCACCAGTGCGCTCGATTTCAGTCCGATGAGATTGACGGCGGTACAGATTACAAGTGCTGCCATTGCGACAGCCGACTCGCCAAACTGTGGAAAAATCGAGCAGAAATAGCTCGCAAAGCCTTTCGCGTACGTTGCGATCAGAACCTGGCTTAAGACAAACATCGCAATGTACATAAAGCCGGCTTTTTCACCCATCAATCGTCGGATGTAAGTAAAGCCGGCGCCTGATGACGGGATTGCGGACGTCAGGATGATGAACGGTACACAGGTGATAATGGCAAGCACGGCACCTAAAATAAACGCTGCGGCAATGCCGTGTCCTGTCAGACCGATGACGATTCCCGTCAGTACCATGATGCCCGAACCGATGATCTGTCCGATCGCAAGTCCCATACAATCGGAAAAATTCAGTTTTTTATGACCTTCCCCCATACATTTTCCTTCCTTTCTCTCCCGTTTCTATTGGCGGATCCCAACAGAAACGCATAGCATCCTATTTTTTATTCTACCGAAATCTCATCGTTTGTCAATTTGCAAAATGCGCAAGGTTTAACGCTTTACCTGTACAGAATAGACAATATTATAATTGAACTTGTTTCGCTTTAATTTTGAACTTTTCAACATTTCTACAATTTTCAGTTTTTCTATTGAACTTTTTTCTTGTCCATGCTACAATAAGCACAGTTTTGAACTTTTTTTATTTTGTATTCTATCTTAAGGAGATTTTCTATGACAAATGAAACCTTTTCCGACCGTCTGAAACTGGCCATGCAGGCGAAACAGTTCAAGCAGGTCGATTTGATCCGAGCGGCCCAGCGGCGCGGTGTGAAGCTTGGAAAAAGCCATGTCAGCCAGTATGTCAGCGGAAAAACGGTTCCGCGCTCCGACATTCTTCACTTTCTGGCCGATGTGCTCCAGGTCGATCCCGACTGGCTGCTTGCAAAAGATTCCACAGTAAACTATACGGCAGATACGGTTTCCGATCCGGCAGAATCCTTTTCTGATCCATCTGCCGCTTCCCTTTCCCAGACAAAAACAGGAGGTTCCCCTATGCGAGAATTTAAAAAATCATCGAAACTCGACAATGTCTTATATGATGTCCGCGGACCTGTCGTAGAAGAAGCAAACCGCATGGAAGCGTGCGGCACACAGGTTCTGAAACTGAACATTGGAAATCCGGCTCCATTTGGCTTCCGTACTCCTGATGAGGTCATCTACGACATGAGCCATCAGCTTACCGACTGCGAGGGTTACTCTCCTTCCCAGGGTCTCTTCTCTGCACGAAAAGCGATCATGCAGTATGCGCAGTTAAAGAAACTGCCAAATGTTTCTATCGATGATATCTACACCGGAAACGGCGTCAGTGAGCTGATCAACCTCTGCATGTCCGCTCTTCTGGATGACGGGGATGAAATCCTCATCCCATCCCCGGATTACCCGCTCTGGACCGCCTGCGCAACGCTGGCCGGCGGAAAAGCCGTCCACTACATCTGCGACGAACAGTCCGAATGGTATCCGGACATCGATGATATGCGAAAGAAGATCACCGACCGCACAAAAGCGATTGTTATCATCAATCCGAATAACCCGACCGGTGCACTCTATCCGAAAGAGGTACTGCAGCAGATTGTCGAGCTTGCCAGAGAACATCAGCTGATCATCTTTTCCGATGAAATTTATGACCGGCTCGTCATGGACGGTCTCGAGCATGTTTCTATTGCATCCCTCGCACCGGATCTGTTCTGTGTCACCTTCAGTGGTCTTTCCAAATCGCACATGATCGCAGGCTTCCGTATCGGCTGGATGATCTTAAGTGGAAATAAAGCTATCGCAAAGGACTATATTGAAGGGCTCAAAATGCTCTCCAACATGCGTCTCTGCTCCAATGTTCCGGCACAGTCCGTTGTCCAGACCGCTCTTGGCGGCCACCAGAGTGTCAACGACTACATCGTTCCGGGCGGACGGATTTACGAGCAGCGCGAATACGTTTACAAGGCATTCTGCGATATTCCGGGCATTACCGCAGTCAAACCAAAAGCTGCGTTCTATATGTTCCCGAAAATTGACACGAAAAAATTCAATATTACAAACGATGAAAAATTTGCTCTCGATCTGCTGCGCGACAAGAAGCTTCTGATTGTCCACGGCGGCGGCTTCAACTGGGGTCAGCCGGATCACTTCCGCGTTGTTTACCTGCCGCGAATTGAAGTTTTAAAGGATGCGGTTGGAAAGATCACCGACTTCCTCTCTTATTATCATCAGTAAAATTCTGATCACTTTTTTCACAGAGCTCCACCGGAAATACCACCTTTTTTTCCGGCGGAGCTTTTTTCCTTTACCGGATTCTTTCCTGCTGCATTACACTTCACCGGTACCCGGCAAACAACAGGTAACTTTTCGTTACTGTTCACTCAGCAGTGAAACACTTGCTGTTTCGCTGCGTAAGAAAGTGATTCAGGCGTGAGCAGCCCTCCTTTTGCGAAGCAAAACTTTAAATGAGGGCTGCGAATGTTACAGTTCGCTGGGAACCAGTGAACTGTAACAACTTTTCTGTTCCACGGCTTAATTTCGATTGCGGCTCCTGTTCCTTTATGTTATAATTCTTTCAAATCAAGTCACAACCTTTCTTTTGAGTTCTGTTCTCGCTGTATCGCTTCTTGGCGGATGCCGCGCCTCCGACAAACCCGTTACGCTGACCGTATGGACGTATTACAACGGAGATCAGTTAGCTTCCTTTGAACGTCTTGTTGAGGAATTCAATACAACGATCGGAAAAAAAGAGCATATTACGGTCGAAGCCTCCAGTCAGGGCAGCATCAATGACCTGGAAAAAAATGTTCTCGATGCCGCCAAAGGAAGGGTTGGTGCCCTTGCCATGCCAAATATTTTTTCCGCCTACGCCGATACCGCCTATACGCTTGAGCAGATGGGACAGGTCGTTGATCTTTCCCCTTATCTTACAGAGAAAGAAAAGGCTGCCTATCTTCCCAATTACCTGGAAGAAGGTGACTTTTCCGATGACGGCAGTATCCACATTATTCTGACAACCTCCACAAAATTCCTGCGTATCATGGAAATGGCAAGTATTGAACTGGGTGGCTATGAGATGCGTTTTGATCTCAACACGGTCTATGTCACAAAGAACTTTTTTCCCATGCTCAACCTTCCATCTGAAGATGTCTCCGGGCTTTCCACCCGGTATTTCCAGCAGATGCTGCGTGAATTTGACCAGACACATTCTCATACCGTATGGGTCGGGCATTCTAAGGTGTATGAAATTTCATTTTCTGACGGAACAATCCGCTACATCCGTATGGAGACCTCCCGCGAGGGCTATGCGCAGATCGGACTTGTCGAAGATTTTACCTCCGTTATGCTGGAACGGCAGCGCATAGAGCACGAGCGTGATTACGATGCATTGACCGGTCTCTACAATCGACGCGCGTTTCAGCGGGAAAGTGAAGCTCTTTTTGAGCATTCGGAAGTTCTCGGTCACGCTGCCCTTCTGATGATCGACCTTGACAATCTAAAACGCACCAACGACACCTTCGGCCACGACTGGGGCGATGCCTATATCCGGCAGGCAGGACAGTGTTTTATCTCCTCTGTGCCGGCTAAAACGCTCTGTGCCCGTATTTCCGGCGATGAATTTAATCTTCTGTTCTACGGCTACCAATCGCAGGAAGAAATTCGAGCACTTCTGCAGAATCTTTCCCTTGCGGTTTCAAATACAGCCCTGGAGCTGCCAAGTGGTCGTAAACTGCTCCTTCGCCTTTCCGGCGGAGTTTCCTGGTATCCGGAAAACAGTACAGATCTGTCTACGCTGAAAAAATATGCGGATTTCGCAATGTACCAGGTAAAGAAAGCAGAAAAAGGGTACATTACCGAATTCGATCTGGAGCTTTTTACAAAAAACGCAAAGGAAACCGAGATGCGCCGCCTGTTCCATAAAATGTTGAATGAAGAGCTGTTTACGTATTACTTCCAGCCAATTGTTTCCGCTGCGGACGGCAGTATCTACGCCTACGAGGCACTGATGCGCGGAAATCTCCCGGCACTTACTCGTCCGGATCAGATCCTGCAGCTGGCTCACGAGGAAGAGTGCCTGCATGAAATAGAACGTCTGACTATGTTTCTCTCTGCAAAATCCTATGCCACATTCCTCTCCACCCATCAGATACGCGGTGATGAGCTTCTCTTTGTCAATTCGATTGCAAGCCAATACATGAATCACGATGAGTCAGTGGCTTACGTCGAACAATACAGCTTTCTTCAGGATCGGATTGTCATCGAGATCACAGAGGAGGATTCACAGGATCTTACAGCTCTGTTGAAAAAACGTGAGATGCCGGGATTTTCCGGTGTATTTGCCCTGGATGACTACGGCAGCGGCTACAGCAATGAAAAAACGCTTCTGGAGCTTGCACCGGCGTATATCAAGCTGGATCTTTCCATCATCCGCGATATCGACTCCGATCCGGACAAGCAGCAGATCGTAGAAAATATTGTTTCCTATGCACATCAAAGAGGCATGAAAATCATTGCCGAGGGTCTGGAAACTCCAGCTGAACTTTTGAAGGTACTGGAACTGGATGTTGATCTCCTGCAGGGCTATTTTCTTGCAAAACCGTCCGCTGTTCCGAAACCTGTCAGTGCAGAATCCGTTGCTGTCATAGAACACTTCCGGAAGCATCTTGCGTAATTCCACCTCTTTCTGCAGCATCATTTCAAATCACAGCATCTATGTCTGATCTGCTGCTTCGAAACAGGTACCAGTCAGCGACCCGGAGCGTATCTGAGCAATCATCCCTCAAAAAACATCCATAGCAAACCCTGCAAAAGCAGGGTTTTGTCTCCACTCTGAAGGATCCTTTTTTATACTTTTTTCATATTTTTCTCCTGTTCGTTCCTCCGCTTCTGTGCTATGATACCTTATAGCAATGACAAATCATCCATCGAAAGGAGTTTTTCTATGTGTACAGCAGCAACCTATCAAACACGCGACTTTTATATGGGCCGCACACTCGATTATGAATTTTCCTATGGCGACCAGATCACCGTTACACCTCGCAATTACCCGTTTTCCTTTCTTCATATGCCGTCCCTTTCCCATCACTATGCAATGATCGGCATGGCGTGTGTGATGGATGATTACCCGCTCTATTATGAGGCGTTCAATGAAAAAGGGCTTGGTATCGCCGGCCTTAATTTTGTAGGAAATGCCGTTTATTTCGATCCGAAACCGGAGAAAGACAATATCGCGCAGTTCGAGCTGATCCCGTGGATTCTCGGTACATGTGCTTCGCTTGCGGAAGCAAAAGAATCCCTCTCCCGTATCAATCTCATCAGCACACCTTTTAAAAAGAATCTTCCGCTCGCACAGCTTCACTGGATCATCGCAGATGCATCGGGTGCCATCACCGTGGAATCCACGGCGGACGGTCTGCATGTCTACGACAATCCGGTCGGCGTTCTGACAAACAATCCGCCGTTTCCAATGCAGATGTTCTCACTGAACAATTACCTGCATCTGTCACCGAAACAGCCGGCCAACACATTTTCCAACCAGCTCGATCTTTCTACGTACAGCCGCGGCATGGGTGGCCTCGGACTGCCGGGCGACCTCTCTTCTGCTTCCCGCTTTGCACGCGTGGCGTTTGTAAAGCAGAACTCGATCTCGGGAAACAGCGAAACGGAAAGTGTCAGCCAGTTTTTCCATATTTTAAATTCTGTTGACCAGCAGAGAGGATGCTGTGAGGTGGCGGACGGAAAGTATGAGATCACGCTCTATACTTCCTGCTGCAATGCGACGCAGGGAATTTACTATTATACGACGTATGACAATCATCAGATTTCTGCGGTTGATATGCACCGCGAGAATCTCGATGGCGAAACGCTTCGCTGCTTTGCGCCGGTGACGGGCGAGCAGATCCATATGCAGAATTAGAAAAATCCGGTACAGAAATCTTTGAGGACCCCTCAAAAAAGATTCTGTATCGGATTTTTTCTACATCTCATCACATATTGTAAAACAGACGTCGCACCGGCTTCTTCTTTTAACCTCTTACTTGTTTAGTAGATATTATTTTACTTTCATTTTTTTCTGTCCCTTCCGGCAGTTTTATGATACACTTTTCGTATTGGAAAACCGATTTTTTTGAAAGGATTTTATCATCATGCAATTTTATCTCGCCCCGATGGAAGGGCTGACCGGATATGTGTACCGGAGCGCCTACCACAAATATTTTCCGGCGGCTGACCGTTATTTCACGCCATTTATTACAAATAAAAAGATGAGCTCCCGCGAGCGCAATGACATTCTCCCGGAGCATAACGAAGGGATGACGGTGCTCCCGCAGATTCTCACAAACCAGGCGGAGGACTTTCTTTCTCTGACAAAAGAACTGAAGGAGTACGGCTACGATACCGTCAATCTGAACCTTGGCTGTCCGTCCGGCACGGTTGTCGCCAAGCGGCGCGGCTCCGGACTGCTTGCGTGGCCGCATACACTCGATGCATTTCTCGATGAAATCTTTTCGTCCTGCGACTGCCGGATTTCCATCAAGACAAGACTTGGCACAACCGACACCGATGAGTGGGAGACGCTGCTTGCGATTTATGACAAATATCCGCTGGAAGAGCTGATTATTCATCCGCGGATTCAGAAAGATTTCTACAAATATACGCCGCGCATGGAGTGTTATCGGACAGCATATGAGACGAGCCGCCACTCGCTGTGCTACAATGGGGATCTTTTCTCAACCGCTGATTTTCAGAAGCTCTGCCATGATTTTCCCTTGACGGAAAAGGTCATGCTCGGCCGCGGGGTGCTGCAGAACCCCTGGTTGATCGGGATGCTGCGCAGTACAGATCCTGCCAGCAGTGAAAATTTAGCTCCGGCAGATAAGGAGCTGCTGCGCGCATTCTGCGAAGATCTCTGTGCCGGCTATGCGCGCGTTATTTCCGGGGATAAAAATGTGCTGTTTAAATTAAAGGCACTGTGGATTTACCTCGGAACATCGTTTACGAATCCCCAGAAGTATCTGAAAAAGATCAAAAAAGCAAATCGCCTTGCCGAGTATGAAGAGGCCGTTGATTCGCTCTTTCGGGAACAGGAGCTGATTTTTTAACCGAATCGAGCCGCGCAAGCCGCTTATGAACCTTCGCTTGATTTTTCCATCCTGTTCCGCACAGATAAAATTGAACCGCGTCTGATCAACGAAAACACAGCTCTCATCCTTTTCTCTTACCACACCGAATGCATCCGCCGTGAGGATGGCACTTCGTACGGCATCCGCGGACTCGAGACACAGGTCGCCGTCAAAGAGGACGAGAAATGGAAATTGCAGCATATTCATTATTCGAAAGAAGCATGAGCAAAAATACGCCGCAGATCTGATCACTAGACCTGCGGCGTATTTTTATGCTCTTTTTCTCCAACTCCCAAATCCGTTCTCTATTTCATCGGCAGCATTGCAAGCGTATCGCACTCTTCCTCTTCTGCTTCCTCTGCAATCAGATTCCGGATATTCTGCATACGGTTATCCAGCTCCGCGCTCTGTCTTGCGCAGTCGTAGAGTTCATCCTGCAGATATTTGACATGATTTTCGGGAATATTTTTCTTGTAGCGCATCTTGTGCTCCAGACTCGCCCAGAAATCCATCGCGATCGTACGGAACTGTACTTCCACGTAAACCAGTTTCTTTGTATCCTGTAAAAAGATCGGCACCTGAACGATCAGATGAAGACTGCGGTAGCCGCTCTCCTTCGGATGCTGAATATAGTCCTTCCGCTCAATCAGCGTAATGTCATCCTGTTTCAGAAAACTGTCTGCCAGCTTATAAATATCGCTTGGAAAAGAACAGATCACGCGCACACCGGCGATATCGCGGATATTTTCCTCGATAGACTCCAGTGTGACCGGGATGTCTTTCACGCGGATTTTCCGCATAATGCTCTCATACGATTTGACCCTTGTTTTGATTCCTTCGATCGGGTTCTGGTCATAGGAAAGCGAGTATTCCTGATTCAGCACCCGGAACTTTGTCTCGATTTCCATAATGGCGCACTGATAATACGACATCAGAAGATCGAACGGCTTTTTGTTCTTCTGCATCATCTCAATAAACTCATCCGATAAAAGATTCTGCTTTACAAATTCATCCCGTTTTGTCCCAATCAGGTTTTTTCCCTGTTTTTTTATTTCCTCCAGTACTTCGAGGTTTTTCATCATCCGTTTTTTCGTCCTCCCAAAACTGCGTTCTCTGTCCTTTATGCTATCATTTTAGGCCTGTAAAGTCAAATTTTTTCTTCTTTTACTCTACCTTCAGCATCCGGTAGCCAACCCCGATATGCGTCTGGATATACTGCGTCTGCTCTCCGTTCTTTTCCAGCTTTTTCCGAAGCGTCGCCATGAAAACACGGAGGGAAGCGATATCATTCTCCCAGCTGCTTCCCCAGATTTTCTGTGTGATAAACGTATGCGTCAGCACCTTCCCTGCATTCTGCGACAGCAGGCAGAGCAGCTTGTATTCGATTGGGGTCAGATGAAGTTCCTCTCCGTCAAGATATGCGCACCCCGCTGCGTACTCGATCCGCAGTGCGCCATTTTCAAAGACAGCCGACTGGACTCCATTTTCTGCCTGCATCTGGGACAGACGGCGCTGTGTGACTCGAAGGCGGGCCAGCAGTTCCTCCACAGAAAACGGTTTCGTCAGATAATCATCCGCTCCTGCGTCCAATGCCTCGATTTTATCGCTGTCCTCACTTCTTGCACTGATTACGATAATCGGCATATTCGACCAGCTTCGAATCTTTTCAATCACCTCTACGCCATCAATATCCGGCAGGCCAAGGTCGAGCAGAACAATGTCGGGATTATGTGTGGATGCCTCCATAATGGCACCCGCACCGTTCTTTGCAGAAATATACTTATAATCGTGTGTTTTTAACGTCGTAGTAATCAGGTTGTGAACCGGCGTATCATCTTCCACAACCAGAATTAATGTCTTATTCATTCAAATTCACCTCACTGAGCGGCAGGGTAAACCGAAAGCAGCAGCCCTGTGGATCGCAGTCATAAAGTGCTATCTCCCCGCCGTGCGCATTTACAATCGAACGGCAGAGTGCCAGTCCAAGGCCAAGGCTTCTGCGGCTGTCGCTTACTTTATTTTTCCCGGAATAGAACATCTCAAACACATGCTCTCTGGACTCTTTTGGAATCCCGGGGCCGTTGTCCTCCACCGCGATCCAGATATTTTTCTCCTCTTTTCTGGCTGTCGAGAACCCACTGAATGATTTCCTGTTCCCTTGGGTCAAAGATTTTTTCCGTCTTTCCTCCTGTCTGCGCGCTGTAAAGTGTTCCGCGGACAATTCTGCTCTCCTGTGCCCCTGCCGGTGCGGCCGTCAGATCCCTTCCCAGCAGTTTTACAAGCTTTGTCGCTGTAATATCAAAAATCTCCGACGCATCCTCTGCCTTCTGCAGAAGCTGGCTGGTATTGAAAAGAAGGTTCTGTCAGGAAGTAGTTAAACAGCACTACACTGATCACAGAACTGATTACGCTGCAGGTATAACCGCTGGTCAGAATGGACGTCATCATAACGCCGACCAGATATATGGTAATGATATTGGAATCCGGAATGATATGGATTTCCAAATCCGGCACCAGATCGGTCAGCCGTTCGGTCCATCCCCTTCTCTTTCGAAAAAATCCCTGATCCATCATGCTTTTTCCAATGACAATCCGCGTTACTTCGGAAATTCTCGCATATTCTGCAATCTGCAGGGCAATGTCCTCGCTGTGCGTCGTTACAATCTCCGCCCCGCTCTGTTCTACCAGGCGGATATGCTTCTGCAGCCTTGCCTGATCCTCCGGCGTTTTCTCTGCCGGTTCCGCGGTCTGCATATACAGTGCTGTAAAATTAGCACCAAATGCCCGGGCCATCTGTGCCGCAGTCCGGATAAACACTCAAAAAGGACACCTTTTATTGTATAATTATGTTACCCCACAAACATACGAAAGAAGGTGTCCTTAATGAAAAATTAGCATTGAAGAAACTGCTAACTTATATGAAAAGTGTATACAAAATTCCACAAAAAATCAAGGGTTTATCCGATGAAAGAAAAAGAAAACCCATCCCGTTGTTTAATATCGTTATGCCAGTGCTGATTTTCCTGATGCTTCAGTATGAAAGTTTTCACACCATTTTTTCAGCGCCGGAAAGCATGGAGAAACGACTGAAAAACTGTATCCGTGGAAAAATCCCAAAAGTTGATGCAGTCAGGGATCTTCTTTCCCGGATTGATCCAAAAGAAATCGAGGAAATTCACGCGCAGACGATTGATGTTCTGAAACGCAACCGCGTATTTCGGGAAGGAACCATAGACGGATATGTTGCAGCAGGTATTGATGGGATGGAATTATTCAGCAGTACAAAAAAGTCCTGTCCAGACTGCCTGAGCCGGAAGAACGGGACGGGGAAGACAAAATACTTTCATCGAAGTGTGGTATGTATGACGGTAGGAAAATCGCCGCATGTGATCTTTGGGCAGGAAATGCTGAAACCCAGAGATGGTTCAGAAAAAGATGAAGGGGAACTGACAGGAGCGAAAAGGCTCATCCGGCATTTAAAGAAAAGGCATGGTCATTTCGCAGATGTGATTGTGGCGGATGCGCTGTACCTGAATGCCCCGTTTATCAATACTTTGAAAGAATGCGGTTTAGAAACGGTAATCCGTCTGAAAGATGAAAGAAGGCTTCTGTTTCAGGATGCGGAAAGCATGTTTCAGCGGGACGAGGGGAGAAAAAGGAGCTTCAGGAAGGGAAAAAAGAGTATTGAAGTCTGGGATCTTTCCGGATTTGAGATAGACCTTACCTGGACGATATCTTAAGCGGACTGAAATACGAGGACGGCCACTACGATCTCGTGAGTCTTTCCGACAAGGATTATCAGAAAAAACTGAATGTCCAGATTGCCTGCTGGGATAAACTGAAAAATGAAATTCAGAAGGTCAGATCCGGAGAAAACGGAACGGCGGATCTGGTAGACATGAGCGAGACGTATTTCCAGATGGCAGATGAAACGGTTGCCGCAGTCAAAGTTTCCCGTGCCAACCGCCAGCTGGAACAGAAAGCCTACATCGACCTTCACACGGGACTGCCGAACAAGAGCAAGTGCGAAGAGCTGTTCCACAATGTGGAATTCATCAAAACTCCTACCGCCTGTATCGTCTTTGACATGAACAACCTGAAACGCGTCAACGACAGCCTCGGCCACTCCATTGGCGACCAGCTGATTCTGAACTTTGCCCGGCTGCTGCGAAACTCGATTCCCGCGAAGCATTTCGTAGGAAGATACGGCGGCGATGAATTATGGCGGTCATCTATGATGCAACCCGCGAAAGCATCACAGAAATCCTCACAGAGCTTCAGAACGAAGTCGAACAGTTCAACAGCTACGGAACCCAGTTCCGCATCAGCTATTCCCACCGCTTGGCACTTTCCACCGATTACAACGAATGTACGCTCCACACGCTGTTTGACAAAGCAGATAAATATATGTATGAAAACAAGCAGGGACGCCAGGACTAAAGAAACGCCGGAACCGGAAATATCTTATCGCCGGTTCTGGCGTTTTTTCTTGCTGTTTCTCTTTTATTTTTTTGCAAACGCTTCTATCTGCGCATATCCCGCTGAAAAATCAATGGGTTCCTCCCGCAGCTTCTTTCTGACCGCATCGCGTCCTTCCTGATCTGCCAGCACTTTCTGGATTTTATCGGCAAACTGCATCACATCCAGCGGACAGAGATATCCGTTTTCCCCATCCCGGATCTGCTCGCGCATGGACGGAATATCGGAAGCGATGATGACCTTCTGCAGGCTTCTCGCCTCTACAATCGTAATCGGATAGCCTTCGTGACGGGACGGCTGGAGATACAGGTCGCAGGATTTTACGTACGGCGCAGGATTTTCGCGCATTCCGAGAAAAATAATTTCCTGCTCCACCTGATATTCCTTTGCCATGGTCCGCAGCTTGTTCAGATCTCTTCCATCACCGATGATGAACCATTTGAAGCGAAGTCCCCGTTTTTTCAGCTCCGCCGTAATCTGCACCGCAATATCATATCCTTTTTCTTCCGAAGCTCTTCCCACCGTCAGAAATTTCAGCTCTCCTGTGTACTGCGGATCGCTAAGCGGCTCCTCACTCCGTCTCTGCACCTGTTTGATGTCAATGAAATTCAGCAGAACCTCTGTCCGGTCCGCGAGTTCCGGAAAACGGGCAATGACCTGTTTTCGGACAGGCTCGGAAACACAGTAAATTTTATCATACTCCGGAATAAAGTCCCTGGTCCGGAACAGCCACCAGAGATTTTCTCCGTGGAACCAGACCGCTTTTTTCCGCGCATTCGTCTTTCTGGCTCCGAATGCGGTTGTGAACGCACCGAATCCGAAAAAGTCGAAAACAAGATCGTATTGTTTTGTTTCCGGCTCCACACACTCCAGAATCCGTTCATACAGTTTTCCATACCGTTTCTTTCCATACACGACGCGCATCAGAAATACGCCCATTCCTCTGGCATAGAAAGACCGTTCTGCCGGTGTCTCCCGTTTTCCCACAATCCGTTCCAAAGCCGGATGCGGTTTTTTGTTCCAGATCATCTGGCGCACTTCCACTTCCTTCGGAATCCGCTCCAGCAGAACGCCTCTTTTTTCGACCAGAAGAAGCGTTACATCTTCTTTTTTCTCCACCAGTTTCTGCAGCAGCGCTGCCATGGCAACTTCCGTTCCGCCCATGTCCATGGTACGTCCCAGCACCAGTATTTTACTCATTGCTTACCTCTCATCTGCTTTTTTCTCTGTTCTAACGCCAGTAGGCATCTCCCACATGCGCAGGATGACGCTGATCCTCCGGCGGAAGCTGATGGTAATCGCCGTACAGGGTGTGAAGATACGTCTCATATCCCGCCGGGGCATTGATCAGATGGCCTTCAAACGGAAGGCGCACGATCTCTTCGATCGCTGTTTTGGGAATCGCGTCCGACTTGCGGTAACCGCCGCACTGGCAGGCCACCCACTTTGAGTCCTCCGCGCGGTACTTTCTGCACTCTTTTTCCATCTCGCGCAGAATCCGCTCTTTTCCATAGCATTTCCGGATCGCCCATTTGCACCATTTTGCGAAGCTTCCTTTGTTTCCTTTTAAGGTTTGGCGGTAGGTGCGGAATGCATTCATCCGCTGGCTTTCCAGAAACAGCAGCTTTTTCCAGTGACGGTCGTACTCCGGTGTATCTTTTTCCGGCAGTCCGTCAAACGGGAAAATGTCGACGAAAAGACCGGTATCCACAGCTCCTGCCACGTGCTCCACAAGACTCGTTCCGGTGTGTACCAGCTTTCCGTATGCCAGTGTGAAACCCTTTGTATTATGAAAATTCATGACGCGGTACGGTGTATCCGTTTCGCTGTTTACAATCTGTTCCAGTTTTTCATAATCCGCTCTCGGCATCCAGACATCCACATCATCATCCCACGGAATGAACCCCTGATGCCGGATCAGCCCGAGCAGCGTTCCATCTGCTGCAAAATAGATCAGGTGATGTTTCCGGCAGACTTCATCCAGATACAGTAATATTCCAAGCGCAATCTCCTGTTTTTCTTTTAATTCTGTAATTTTACGCATAACGGCATTGCCTTTCTGTTTTGTTTTTCCCATCCATTATAAACACTCTGCCGGATTTTTTCAATTTAAAGTTCCTGCCGCTCCGGCGCCCGTCTGAAGATTCCGCACTGTTTTTATCAGTACCTTCATATCCACCGGTTTTACTATGTGTGCGTTCATGCCCGCATTGAAGGCATTCTGCACATCTTCTGAAAATGCGTTGGCTGTCATCGCAAGAATCGGGATTTTCTTTGCCAGCGGGTGGCTGCTGTTCCGGAATTTCGTCACAAAGAGAACCGATGCCAGGATCAGAAGCAGAATTACTGCCAGAATCCTCAGCTCCTCGACAGCGGTATCCTCGAACATCTTCGTTCCGTTGCTGTCCACCACATACGTCGTGCTCTGGTTGCTGAATGCACTGCTTCTGAAATACGGTGCCATCTCCTCCATCGAACGGATCAGAATAAAGTGTGTGATGATACTGCCGTCGACCACCAGCTGGCTCTGCAGTTTTCTGGCAAATACCATCTGGTTTTCATTGGTGATCCAGTCCGATGTCAGAAAGCTTTTGATATCCGCATCCTGCAGATCTTTAGATCTGTACCACACGCCCTGCAGACCCTCATCGGAATAATAGTATCCTTCCTGGTTCACGGCAATAAACTGGAGGTTTTCATGCGTGGAGCTTAATTCTTCCTCACGTTTTTTCAGAAATTCACACAACCGGCGTTTTACTTGATTACAATCAGATTCGGGTTCTTTGGGCTTCATCAACATCCGCAAACTGCATATTGCAAATATGCTGTTTTGACAGGCACTATTTTTGAAAATTGCGATAGTATTCGTTTATTCACTCTGCACAAGATCATATACATGGTATAAATGCTGTTTTTATTTTTCTTTCATATAATCCATACAATTTCTCGCATTCCATGCATATCCATCCTGCTTCGCCTGTATATAGCGGATATTTTCGTTTCTTACAATATTCTGTTTCATAATTTCCTACTAATTCCACAAGGTTATTGATATCCCTCATCTGCGCAGCAGCCATTCCTGTCATTGCCCACAAAAAGCCAGTTCTTTTTTTATTCAGTTTCTGCCACTGAAATCTTTCCGTAAACTGATCATATAATACCTTTTGCTTTTTCTTCTCTTTTACCGGAAATTCATAAATCAGCGGATAAATCTGAGCAACACCATCCGGATAAAATTCTGTCTGATGATACCGATCACTGTTTCCGATAATTCTCCATCTTTGATTCGCATCATCCCAGAATATCTTTTCTATCTGTTTCTGTATCTTTTTACGAATTTCACTGATCGCCTGCGTATCTTCCAGTCCTGCAAGTTCCAATTCATACAGGCCTTTCCACACTTCCAGATTATCCATCAGATAAACTGTTGTGTTTTCTTCTGAAACCTGTGTAATTCCATCCTGCATCAGGCTTTGAATCTTTTTTAATGCAAGGCTGATTCCATTTTTCCAGGATTCCGGCAGGTCTGTACTTTCTGTCTTTTCCAGATATTTTCCCATAAGAAAAAGGTACATACCAAGATATCCGTCTTCGGAATCAGCCTTTTCTTTATAAATAAGTTCCCCACCCTCTTTCCTGTAGATTCCCATTTTTCCATCTGTTTCCAGCAAAACCCCAGTATGCCAGTCCAGATACCTGCCAACAGCTTTTTGCTCTGTTTCAGTCATGGGGCAATTCTTTGTTTCTGCCAGAAGCCCCAGTGCAGCCATACATGCAAAGTATGGATTAACATCTCCGGCTTTACTTCCATTCATATAGATTTCGCCTTCAGGGCCCTGATTCTCAAGGATCCACTTTTTTTCTCTGGTCAGGACGGTTTCCAGCCATTCCTGCCGGACAGATATTTCTTTTCTCAGGTTCTGATAATAAGCAAACATAAACACAATGCACACAGTTATGCAAAATATAATAAGTCCCATCAAGTTCTTTCGATGTTTCACTTTTCTTTTGCATTGGCTCTGTTTATGCTTATGCATCTATATCCTCCAGGATTTTTCTGATTTTGATACTTGCAGTCCCATCACCATAAGGGTTTCTAGCCTCACTCATTTTTCTGTATGTCTCCGGCTCTGTAAGAAGCCGCCTGCATTCTCTGTAAATATCCTCCATCTTCGTGCCTACAAGCTTTAAGGTTCCTGCTTCCACACCTTCCGGACGCTCTGTTGTATCCCGCATGACCAGTACCGGTTTTCCCAGTGCAGGAGCTTCTTCCTGAATTCCGCCGCTGTCTGTCATGATCAGATAACTGGCTTTCATCAGGTTATGGAATTCCACCACATCCATTGGTTCGATCAGGTGTATTCTCTCGCATCCACCAAATTCCTCATCTGCGATCTTCCTGACCTGCGGATTCAAATGTACAGGATAAATAACCTTCACATCTGTAAATTCTTCCACGATCCTGCGTATAGCCCGGAACATATCACGCATGGGCTCTCCCAGATTCTCCCTTCTGTGTGCTGTTACAGCAATCAGTCTGCTGCCTTTTGCCCATTCTGTTTCCGGATGATAAAAATCACTTCGCACCGTATAGTGCAAAGCATCAATTCCTGTATTTCCTGTGATAAAGATCCGCTCTGGATCTTTCTTGGGCAGATGTGGAAACAGGAAAAACAACCAAACATATCATTGTGCAAAATATAAAATAACAAAATTTGAAATTTCTTATATTCTGTACTAATTTGCACTTCTTCATCTTTCTCCCACCCTCCGGGCTACAGTTGCTTGCTTGCTTGCTTGCTTGCTTGCTTGCTTGCTTGCTTGCTTGCTTGCTTGCTTGCTTGCTTGCTTGCTTGCTTGCTTGCTT
>NZ_QTWD01000004.1:253343-269296 GCF_003460955.1 Blautia sp. AF26-2
TTGCTTGCTTGCTTGCTTGCTTGCTTGCTTGCTTGCTTGCTTCCAGATTTTAATTTTACATTCATTAATGTTCAATACCCCCACAACATTTTTATAAATATCTTTGCGACAGCTTCTGCTGTACTTTTACTATAATTATACTCTACAGCCAACTTGTGTCAATTTACTAACAGACGGTCAAAGGAAAGATTCTGTCACACCCCTTTCAATGTGTGCGCACTGCGGAAAGCATCTTCATAATTTTTATTTTCCAATGCCTGTTTTAACTGTAGATAACTCTGGTCTTCAAGGAACTTTAATGTAAATCTCTGAATCAGTGCTTCGCTGTGAAGGCGTCCCAAAACAGCCTCATAATTTCCTCCGATAGCTTTATAGCACTCCTGCATTGTCATCTTTTAGCCCTCCTGTCAATTGTATTCCACTAATTCATGAACCTCTGCTAATCATTATGAACATACCTTAAAATCGTTTTTATAACTTCCTCAATCACAATCGGCTTTGACAAATGTACATTCATTCCTGCATCCAGTGATGCCTGAACATCTTCAGCAAATGAATTGGCTGTCATTGCTATAATAGGAATGTTTTTTCCATCCGGTCTGTCATTCATCGCCCTGATTGCTTTTGTCGCTTCATAACCATTCATTTCAGGCATCATGATATCCATCAGGATTACATCAAATGTGCCTTCCGGATGATTTCTGAAAATCTCAACAGCATTCTTTCCATCCACAGCTCTTTCTACATTCATCCCAAACTCTTCCAACTGCACGGCAGCAATCTCTGCATTCAGTTCATTATCCTCTGCAATAAGAACATTCACACCTGTAAGATTTACCTTTTCAGAAAAACCTGTGTCTGACTTATTACATTCCTTATCTGTAATTTCCAAAGGAATATCCACAGTAAATGTGGTTCCCTCATGCTTTTTACTCTGCACGGAAATGGTTCCACCCATCATATCTACATACTTCTTTACGATAGCCATCCCCAGTCCAGATCCATGGTACTGCGTTCTCACATCGGAATCTTCCTGTGCAAATTCCTCAAAAACTTCTTTTGTAAATTCCTCACTCATGCCAATACCAGTATCCGAAATGCGGTAATGCATATTTATATATCCATCCCCGCCCTTTTCCTGACACCGGGTTTCAAATGTAATCGTCCCTCCATCCGGAGTGAACTTCACGGCATTGCTCAGAATATTAACCAGCACATCTCGCAGACGTACAGGATCCACAAGTACATTTGGGATCTTTGCTTCTTCACGCTGGATCTTAAAGCTGATATCCCTGTTCGTAAGAAAACCTTTTGTAATATCCAGTGCAGAATCTGTGATACTTTTCAAATCTGCCGGTACCGGATTGTATTTCACTTTTCCACTTTCCACGCGAGTCAGATCTAATACATCATTGATCAGCGACAGTAAATACTCTGAACTTTCATCAATCTTTTCCAGACAATTTTTCACTTCGTCTGAAGGATTTTTTTTCATTGCAATACCGGTAAATCCCATGATTGCATTCATCGGTGTTCTCATATCATGGGACATATGTGACAGAAATGCTGTTTTTGCCTTGTTTGCAGCCTGCGCATGCTCTGCCAGTTCCGCCATTTCCTCAGCCGTCTCCTGGACTGCCTTCTGAGCTTTTTTTCTTGCACTGAGACGCATTGCTATCACAGCCATAGTAGTCAGCAGCCATCCGAAAATAAGAAGAACCCAAACAGTAACAACAGGATGCAGACGGATCCAGTCAACAAATGTCAGATCTGCTGCTTTGTATGTGGTATACCGTGCTGCTATATCTTCGACAAGATTTTGGGGCATGGCATACATTGCTTTCGTCAGGATGCCAGCCAGTGCATGATTCTCTGTTGATGATATTACCATGCGGTAGGTGTATGTAGGCTGTTCCAGCAAAGTATATGTCAGGGTGCCTGTGGTGTCACTATTCACAAACGCCTGTGCCATGTAATAGTAGACGAAGGCAGCATCGGCTTTTCCCTTACGGACAGCCTCCATCATTTCCTGTCGGGTACTGCACATCAGTTTTTCTGCGCCTGGTGCCATTGCATCTTCAATGGAATTTGATGCTGTCTGGTCAACCGTAGTAACAACATTGATTTTTCCATCAAAGTCACGCCGTGTCACCCTTGCCAGCTGCATTGTAATGAAAGGTGCAGTAAGCCCCCATTTTTTCGTCTCAGCATAGTTATCTGTTTCCAGGCGTGCATCGATACTCATATCTGTGGTTTCCGTATTTTTCTGATAAGCAATATACTCATCTCTGGTAGCAGGTGTAAGAAACTCGTAGGAAATCCCGGCATAGTCTGCAATTTTCCGGAAGTAATCCGGGATAATACCCTTCATCTCACCATTTTCATTATAAGAATATGGATAACGGGTCGGATCACACAGAACATGAAGCGGGTTGTCCTTGGAATATTGTGCAATAATACTTTTTTCTTGCTCCGTATATTCCAGATTCTTATTTTCTATGCTTTCATAATTTTTATTGTAAAGCGTCGTTTTCCAGTCACCCTCAACCGCATTCATCTGATCGATCGCATAATTGATCTCATTCAGCAATTCTGTATTGCCCTTTTTAACAATGACATAGAAATCGCTGCTGCCAAATTTATCCACGATTCGCTCATTGTTTGTTTTTCTCAGAGAACTGGTAACAATCGCATCAACTTTTTCGCTCTGAAGGGCTTCCTCCATCTCTGCGGTCGTATCAAAATAAGATGGAACATATGTAAATTCTTTGTTGTCTGCAAAATCCGCAAACTCTTCATTCCGGGTGTTTCCGTTCAAAAGCGCCACACGCATACCGTTGTAAGTGCTGTAATCGCCGTCCACAATCGTGCTGTTGTCACTGCGGACGGTCAGCATCCCATAATTGGTTCCGATCGGACGTGAAAAATCAAACTTTTCTTCTCTGTCCGGTGTTTTGCGGGCAGATGTTACCATGTCAATCTCGCCATCTTCAAGCATCTGCTGCATATCATCCCAGCTCTTATCATATCCGACATATTCGTAATCTACATCCCAATAACGGGCCATCAGCCGAAGAAAATCATAGCCATACCCACTGCGGTTGCCTTCTTCATCCATCACATGATAACCATCCATGGCAAAGAAACCGACTTTGACAGTTTCATGCTGCGAACTGTCCTCGGCTGCATATGCAGTCTGGGGAGAAAATATCATACACACGCATACAAAAGCCAGTAATACTGCCACATATTTCTTTGCTCTCGAAATCATATTAAATCTCCTGTCTGTCTGTCTGTCTGTCTGTCTGTCTGTCTGTCAAATATATTTCTCTATACATCTCTTTGTCAACCTTCTGATTTAATAAAATTACACTACTGTATCAAAACCATTTGTCACTGTTCAATGCCCTGCGGTTCGGTGCCCCCCCCGCCGGATTTTATGCTTCTGATTGTCTTTTCCAGTACTTTCATCTCAACTGGTTTTGAAACGTGTGCATTCATACTAGCTGCCAGGGAATGTTGAATATCCTCGGAAAATGCATTCGCAGTCATGGCAATGATCGGAATCGTCTTTGCCAGTTCATGGGAGCTTCTGCGGATTGCCTTTGTTGCCTCATAACCATTCATAACAGGCATCTGCACATCCATCAGGATCATGTCATAATCCCCCGGAGCAGACTGTTCAAATGCTTTCAAAACCTCTTCCCCATTTTCACAGATGGTACATTCTGCACCTTCAATCTTTAACAGTTCCGTCAGGATCTTAGCATTCAGCTCATTATCCTCTGCACACAGGAACCTCATTCCCTGCAGAATATTACCATCCTGCTCATCTGTGTCTTCTTGTGCCGCCAGAGCAACTGTTCTATCCTCTGCAATTCTCAGCTCTATGAGAACCTCAAAACAACTTCCCTGTCCCAGTTCACTCTCCACATCAATGGTACCTCCCATTGCTTCAACCAGATTTCTGGTAATAGCCATTCCAAGACCGGTTCCCTGGATCTTATTCGTCACAGAATTTTCGGCACGGGTAAAAGCATCAAAGATTTTATCTTTGAAATCTGCTGACATTCCTATTCCATTATCCCTGACTAAGAAACGGTACTTTGCATAGACGAATGAATTTGTTTCACATTCTTCTACCAGAAACTGAATTTCTCCACCTTCCTGCGTGTACTTCACTGCATTAGAAAGCAGGTTGCTGAAAATCTGCATCAGGCGAAGCTGATCCCCGTTCACCCACTCATGTCGGATATTTTTCTTTGTTGTAAGAATCTGTTTCTTTTCATCTATCTGTGAATGAAATAGATTATTGATTTCCTGTATAAAATTCAGAATAGAGAAATCATCGTATTTAAAAACTGTTTTTCCTGCCTCAATTTTGCTCATATCCAGAATATCATTAATAATCCCTAACAGATGCTGGGATGAAACATCTATTTTATCTGCATACTCTATTACTTTATCTTTATTTCCTGCATCATGTCTTATTAATGACGTCATACCAATAACTGCATTCATAGGAGTACGTATATCATGTGACATATTAAACAGAAAATTAGATTTTTCAACACTGGCTGTTTTCGCCTGCTCCAATGCTTTCTGCAGTTTTTTATTTAATTTCACTACTGTGTTTTCCGATTCCTGTGTCCTGTGCAGTAACATAATCATAAAAACAAATCCAGTTAAAAGCAAAACAATCAGTAAACCGCAGCCCCATAGTCTATATAACTTTTCATTGCTATTCCATCCGTTTTCAGGCATCACTTCCAGAACCCATTGACTGTCACCTAATTCGAAAGTATATGTGACAGGATCAATCATTTCCACACCTGAGCCATACACTTCTTCGTATGTTTCATCCCACGGTGCAATACTTTTAGACAACTTATATTCATAGCTAAAATCGGTAAGTGACTTTATAGAATCAGCGAATATATCCGGTACACGAATAATTACAATTGTAAATCCCCAAAATGTCCTTTCGCCATTTTTCTGCTCCACATACACCGGATTTCTTACAGCAATCCCCGTTCCACCCTGTTTCAAAGAAAATGGTCCCTGCATGGTTATCACATCATTGTCTCTGGCATAACAAGATATCTTTCCTCGTTCTTTATCATGAATAAGATCTATCTTTCCAGCCTTATTTCCGTCTTCCGGATAAATCTCAGTCACTACGCCGTCTGGTGCGATCTGAATACTCTGGACATAATCTGCCATCATATTCTCCGCAACTTTCGAGAACATGGAAATTTTTCCGTTTTCACTAATAACAATCTGTTCAAAAGTATTTGTAATATCAATTCCCCTCACGATATCAGCCTTCATATGATCTGCATACGTTACTGCGTTTAATTCAGCTCTTGACCTTATCAAATCCCTTTGACTGCTATCCGCACGAATGCCTATATTCACCAGAACAACCAAACCGATCATCAATACAAATACCGGAATCCATAACTCTTTTTTTATCCTAAATGTATTTTTTCGTTCCTGTGCTGACTTAATTTTCTTCCACATAACCGATTTCCTTTACACCTGCGTTTTTATCTACTTCATTTTTATATTTTAGCAGCCACCAATTATTGCCTGTTTTAGTTTCTTTTTAATCTCCAAAAATGAAAAAAGCATTGTCATTGCAGACAATGCATCTTTAACGTGGCAACTGGCTACCATTTTACAGGCCCTATAGCTTTGCGTCGCAGACTTTCATCTGTTTTGCCGTTTTTCTTATTATAGCTTTTAAACATATGAAAAAAAACTGGTTTTATTATACTCTAATGCTCGACTATGTACAAGAAAAACATTACCGTTTTAACACCTAAAAACAAAAGAAGAACAGCCGATACATATACTCGAACTGTTCTCCTACTTCCGAAGACCACGCAGCATTGACATTACTGTTTCCTGCTCATTTGTACTCAGATTGTTCCATATCCTTAAAACTTCTTTCTGTTTTTCTGTCAGATTCTCTGAATTACCTTCCTGAAAAAACTGTGATAATGTCACGCCCAAAGCTGCACATATTTTTTCAAGTGTAATCAGCGACGGCAGGTTTTCCTGCGCCATGATTCTTCCCAGTGATGACTGGGAAATTCCCGACAGCTGCGATAATCTATATTTACTGATATCACGCTTTTCACACAAAAATGTTATTTTATCCGCAATATACTTCTCTATCTGCAAGTAACTATACCTCATTTCCGCTATTACATGTTCTTATTGTACCTGTAATAATGAAAAAATATTAGTAATCAACTTTGCAAGTATTCATTCCCATTATAGGAAGTATACGGATAAAAAAATATAAAGATACTTTCGTTTCCGCAAAAGTCATTTTCGCTTATATCGTTTTTATAATAGCACAGACAGTTATGTTTGTCACATAAAAGTTTGAAACCTCAAACAAAAAAATAAGCCTGCCATCATCCGCAGATTTCTCCACAGACAACAGCAGGCTTCCTACTATCTCATCAACTCATTCACTTTTCTCTGCACTGCCCCATAATCATATCCCGCAGCCTGCAGTCTCTTCTTTCTGTCCCCGCCGTTCCCCACTTTCCGGCAATGACTTCCTTTGCTACAGTTTCCACACTCTTTTTGTTGCTACTTTTCACCAGCTCATTCACCTTCGCCTGCACTGCCGGATAATCATACCCTGCAGCCTGCAGTCTCTTCTTTCTGTCCTCGCCGTTCCCCCACTTTCCGGCAATCACTTCCTTCGCCACAGCTTCCACACTTTTCTTTCCTGTACCAGGATTCCCGCCGGTTCCTTTCACAGCCTTCTCATACTGCGGAGCCGCATATCCGCGGATATATCCCCATCCCAGGGGGATCACCCTTCTGTCAACCTTTTCACCCCGGTTACCTTCAATAGCAGTAATCATTCCCACCGGAAACCTCCTCCACAAAACCGATATGGTCACTGTACCCGTCATTCGGCTGTGTGGCCTTGTCCCAGTTATACACAATCACATAACCCGGCTCCGGCGTGATGGTTCCGTCTTCGATCCAGATCCCCACCTCCCTGAAGATCTTCACGTATTCCTCCACGCCGCACTCCCTGCCGATCAACTCACTGCATCCTGCCCTGATCCCTGCAGCAGACACACAGGTATCACACCATTCATCCGAATGCTGCACAACATCTCCCTGGTCTCCTTTAACCCAAACTGCAGAAGCGGGTTCACACCCAGGTTCATGGTCAGCCCATTATCCGGATCCAGAGCATAATACTCTGCAATCTGCGTCTGCTTGTTGGTGGAACTCACTGCCGTGTATCTGGTAATAAAATCCGAAAAGCTGGAAGAAAACCGGTGTCTCTGCTCCACCTTCATCACAGGATCCTTCCCGTACTTTCTCAGTTCCAGCTTTCCCTCCCTGTTAATAATAAAGAAACCTCCCAGAACCTGTGCCACATAAAACAGCACATCCCGACAGGTCTCAATATCATTTTCAGTATAAACAGAAAGCGTCACCCCGCCATTCGGCATGGCATCAATCTCCGCCCTCTTATTCGCAAACTCCACTTTACACCGCTTACAGCACAAAGCAATAAAATCATAAGCAGTCCCCACAGTCTCAAACCCGTTGAAACTCTTATCAAACCGCAGCATAAAATCATAGGCTTTCAGTTCCAGGCACTTTGCCAGACGGTTCGCCTCACTGACCTCAAAAACTCCCATCGGCACATCTTCCACCGAACCATCCGCCAGCACCAGATGAAACACCAGCGTCACCTGAGCATCCTCCAGCGTATACCTGTCAATGTCACTCAGAAGCGTGATCCCCATCTCCGCCGCATACACCGTCCCCAGTTCAATTTCCGTGCTTCCACAGCACTGCCTGGAAATATACCCGGAACCCTTCACAATCTCCTTCGCCCCGAACTCATACGTCATTCCGCCTCTGGTAACGATCGTACCCGTCCAGTAATATTTTCTTGTATTGCTCTTCACAGCTCTCAGAAACCCATCCGATACCGGATACATCCCGCCACCTCCATTTCCCCACGAAAAAAGCACCAGCCAACCAGGTGACCGATGCCTTCGTAAATATAATCATTCTATCTGTTATAAGTCCAATGTTTCAGGTACCATTCATGCAGTTCTTCTGTTGTTTTACAGCAGTCTGCAATCTCTTTTCCCTGTGATATCCACTGACACGTTTCCCTGCTGAATGTATCAACATCCAAAGCATGAAATTTATATGTTCCACCCCGTCTGTGCATCACTTCATCATCACACTGGAACTCAAAATAATCATCCCCGTCCAAAACAACCTTTCCAGTCAGGTTCCACACCCCGGACCACGGAGGACCATCATCCCCTGGAACACAGAAGGACAGTCTTCCATCTTCCAGAATAACAGGAGCCACCGCAATATTTTTCATCTGCGGCATATATGGCTGTTCAAACCAATACGCTTTCCTCTCATCCATTTCTCTTCATCTCCATGATAGCCACCTTCCCTGCAAACTTGAAGTTAGCGATTTCTTTTTCCGGTATTCTCTGTCCCACGGATTTCCTCATGATAGAAATAATCTACGATCACCGGATGTCCCTGCGGGACTCTGCCATAAGGCATTTCATTATCCACAAAGGCACAATCATACTTCTTAGCCATTTTCTCAGCTTTTACTTCAAGTGCTTCAAAGTAGCTGCGGTTATGCTTGTTATAGATCTCGTCGTAAAGTGGTACAAGATCAGGATATTTTCCGGCGATATAATCCATAATTGTCTTTTTGAAACCGCCTCGAAGATTGAGATTTTCGAGCCAGAACAGATCGCATTGATCCTTTACCCGCTCAAAGATTGCTTCAAAATCCGTGATACTGGGGAATACCGGGGATACGAAACAGACTGTACGGATACCTGCTTCATATACCTGCTTCATAGCAGAGATACGGCGCTCAATGCTCGAAGCAGAATCCATATCGTTCTTGAAATTTTCATCTAGTGTGTTGATCGACCATGAAACGGTTACATGTCCAAGCTTCTTCAGCAGATCAATATCCCGTACCACAAGATCCGACTTTGTGCAGATCAGAATATCTGCGTCACTGCCGTTCAGCTGCTCCAGAAGTTTTCTGGTATTCCCGAATTGCTCCTCCTGTGGATTGTAGCCATCTGTCACAGAACCGATGACCACCCGCTGTCCGGCATATTTCTTCGGATTTTTAATTTCCGGCCAATGCTTCACATCAAGGAAAGTGCCCCATTCCTCCTTGTGCCCGCTAAAGCGCTTCATAAAAGAAGCATAGCAATACTTGCAGGCATGTGTACAGCCCACATAGGGATTGACCGAGTAACCGCCTACCGGCAGACTAGACTTAGTCATGATGTTCTTTGTTTCCACCTCACGAATGAGGATTCCATTTATTACTTCTTCCATGATTTCTGTACCTCTAACACTTTATTAAATTCTTCCGGCATTTCCTGAATCATATTTTCATCCCCTATGATAGGGACAAGGTCTTCCTTCATAAACACCGGAATGCCGAGTGCGTGTGCCTGATCCGTCAGAGACCATGCCCATTCCGGCTCCGTATGAATCTTCCTGCTCTGAGCCCCGGTCATAGTGCCGACAACGATCCAGTTGATTCTGGAAAGGTCAACTGTACCGGGATCGTCGAATAACGGTTCAAAGCTAACATGGTAATGCTTTGCTCTGATGTTTTTCCGAAGGGCGTCGATACGCCACAGTTCGGCTTTCCTCGTCACCGTAACGCCAAACCATGCATTTTCCAGATCGGTATCAAAATCCAGCAGATCAGGTCGCTTGGTAAGGAACAGGAACTGATGCTGTGGATTTTCACGGATCTTTGCAAATACCTCGTCTCTCCATTCCGGCTTCCATCCGGAGAGATCGCTCATCCCAGTAAGAAGAAAGTTCTGCGGACGTTTCTTTTCCATCATCTTGAGCTTACCCGGAAAGAATTCAGGGTCAGCGAAGTCATCAATCATATGCCAGCGTTTCACGTTGTTGCGGGCATAGCAATATGTACACCCCACTGTGCAGCCAATGACGATATTCATGTTCTGAATCTGATCTTTGATACAAATACTCATGACTTCTGCCACTCCTCAAGATTCTTTCTGATGCGGTCGAGACATTCCTCAAACCGGATAATTTCTTCCTCTGAAAAACCTTTGTAGTAAATACTGCCCATCTCATCAGATACAGAATCGTACTCGCCCTTTAAGGCATGTGCTTTCTCAGTCAGAAACAGGAGTGTTTTCCTTTTGTCCGTTTCAGACTGAACACGGCTTATCAGCCCTTGATTTTCCATTCTTTCCAGCATCGTAGTAAGAGATGTTATCGCTAATCCGCATTTAGTCGAGAGTGACCTGATTGAGATACCATCCTCCTGCCACAGCACATAAAGAATACGTCCCTGGGCTCCATTAAACGCATCAATATTCTTTTCACTGAGAATCTTCTCAAAAATCCGGTCTCCAAGCTGTTTTATTTTGGTGACAAGAAATCCTCCATTCATTTCCATACAAAAGCTCCTATATAGTAGTTTATTAAAAACATACTATATAGGAGCTTTATTGTCAAGAGTTTATATGTCTTAATAGATAAATTCCGTTTTTTTCAATTCTCCAAACTTGAAATTGTCAAACAGCGTTCGGTGTTTCGCTTTGTGGAATTTTTACACACTGCTGAATCAAACCTGTAACATACGTAATGGAATCGGTGCAGTCGTTCTTGAGCCATTCTGAGATAATTGCCATCAGTCCCCGAATATAAAAGGCCATGATATAAGGTCGATCTTGCTGTAGTACACCGTAGCGGTCGAGAATCGGCGTAAACACATGACGGAACATCCTATCATAGCTTTTATCCATCCCCAACACCGCCGCATTTTCTGTTGCTGTGCGGAACAGTCGCTTGTTATTCTTAATGTAGCTGAGGTAAGGTGTTAAATAATCCGGCGTAATTAGATATAATTCATCCCTCGGGCAATTCCGCAGCTTTGTAGAAAAGGCATCCGAATCTTTCTCCATAGAAGCAAGAAATTGCTCGTTCATACGACCGACACTCTCCGAGAGCAGGTCTGACATCGTTTCATAGTGCAGATAGAAGGTGGAACGATTGACCCCTGCTACTTCACAGATTTCTTTGATTGTAATATACTCAAAATCCTTTTTTGCCAGAAGGGTCAGAAAGGCTTCGTCCATTCTGGCTGCGGTAGCAAAATATCTGCTTTCCGATCTATTCAATCGTTCTCACCTTCTTTCGTGTTATTGTTTACATCTCGCTGATTTCTTTTGCCAGTTCCATGATTTCAAAAGCGTATTTCTGCTTGCCCTGTGCCAGCAATTTTTTGTAGATGGGGTAATTAACGCCCATGCCCAGCAGCCCAATAATGCCGACAATCACGCCGAGGACAAACATAGTGGTGCTACCGCTGCCGATGACCTTCATGGAAAGGCACATTCCAACACCGGCTACCAGCGCAGTGATAATGCCGAAGGTATAGGTAAAAACGGTTGCGGGAAGCTTGGCTTTTGCATCCAGTTTGCGAAGAGCAATCACCTTGGAGGTGTCCTTGAGTGCATATTCGTTTGCGAGTTGTTCTGCATAGATTTTATCTGTATTCATGGCTTGTTGCCTCCTTCATTTGATGGTTTTATTCTACCAGCAAAGAACGGGCAACGGAACAACACTGATGGCAGTTTGTGTTGAGTTCAAGAATTGTGCAAATTACGATTTGATGCTTCCAGTATACCATTTCCCTACATCTCCTTCAACGTAAAACTCACCGTCCACAGCCCCTTATAACTGGTATCCTTTTTCAGCTTCGCCTTATACCCCGTCACATACATTTCCGCTGTTTTCATCCCCAGCGTCTCCACATCAAAATACTACCCGCTGATCTTATCCTTCTTCGCATACCCCGCCAGCTTCTTCAACCACTTCGCCGTAACGGAAAACGACACCGGGATCCGCACCACACCATGCCGCACCACATCCCTCTGTGTTGTCCCTGCCTCTGTCTCACCGCCGGAATCCGCTTCCACATCCTCCAGCTCCCCTCATAAGAATCCGGAAGCGGCAGGTTCTCCCCGTCAAACACAAGATACTGAAAAAAAGCCATCCTATCTACCTCCGCTCCTCAGACTCATTCTCTGCTGTGCCGTCACAATCACCTCATCCAGCAGCTGGTTCCCCAGATAAACTGGAATCACCAGATCCCCCTGCTGTCCCTTCTGATCACCCAGCACCTCCTTCAGTGCCGCCACAATACCGGCTGTCAGATCCGCACCGCCGGATGTTCCCGTACCGGTAATCACACCGCTGTCTGCCACGGCCATCTGCGGCGAAATTACCATATCTGCCGCCACTCCCGTCACCGGAAGCAGCTTCTCCACATCCCTCAGCTGGCTCTGCGTATTCCGGATTTCTGTATTAACCCCCTTTAAGGCGGTCTGCAATTTCGTGGTATCGCCGCCAATCTCGACAGTGATCCCCTGGATTCTGTTCCCTGCCATGCGGCTTCCCTGCAAATTCCGGCTCATCTGACCACGCATTCCGCTAAGAGCTGATCAGTCTTTCCGGATGTAACTGAACGCGTTTCCGCTTCAGCTGATCAATAAGTTTTCAACGTGTTATAGTTCTTTCGTAGTCATCAAATGATTGCGAAAGGAGGCATAACTATGCAAGACTACAACACGATTATCGGCTCCATCCAGATGCGTTTGAATGGATGCCAGACCAGGTCCGTTATGGACCGTTACAAGATTGGCTCAGGTACATTAAATCTGATCATGAGCCGATACCATGCCAACGGAATCCCAATCGAGGAACTCCGAATGATGGCACCTAAGGAAGTTGAGAACCTTTTCTATCCGCAGAAAAATCTACAGAGGAAAGATGTCCCACTTCCAGATTTCCAGTATTACTATGACAGAATCCATGCACCAGGGAGCCGCATGAACATTTCGTTCTGTTGGCTGGATTATAAAGAAAAGAATCCTGATGGTTATGAGAAATCACAGTTTTACGAATACTTCAACCGATTCATAGCAGAAAACTATGGTGGCCAGAAGGTATCAATGGCCGTAAACCGAATCCCGGGTGAAAAGATGTATATCGACTGGGTCGGTGATCAGCCGGAACTGTTAACAGATACCGAAACGGGCGAGATCAAAAAAGTCCATATCTTTGCGACCACTCTTGGAGTCAGCAGTCTGATCTATGCAGAAGTTTTTTCAAATGAGAAGCTCCCATGTTTTATAGAAGGCTGTGCCCATGCTGTTTCATTTTATGGTGCTGTTACGAAATACTTTGTGCCCGATAACCTGCGAACTGCTGTAACCAAGCACACAAAGGATGAACTTATCCTGCAGTCTACA
This sequence comes from Blautia sp. AF26-2, assembly GCF_003460955.1. Taxonomy (NCBI): domain Bacteria; kingdom Bacillati; phylum Bacillota; class Clostridia; order Lachnospirales; family Lachnospiraceae; genus Blautia; species Blautia sp. AF26-2. The sequence continues at coordinate 266,711 of NZ_QTWD01000004.1, forward strand.
TTTGCAGATCTGGAAGATTTCTATGAAACTATAGTTCTTCCACCACCCGCTAGAAAGCCGAAAGGCAAGCCTACAGTTGAAAATCATGTACGTTATCTTGAAATACACCTGGTTGAGAAACTGAAAGAAAAGATATATGTATCATTTGAAGACCTAAATGCTGAAATCAAAAAAAATAGTAGCAGTCCTCAATAAACGATCTTTTCAAGGCAAGGACTTCTCAAGACAGAATGCTTTCGAAAAGTATGACAAACCATGTATGAAACCACTGCCAGGCGGATGTTACACGGCTTGCGACTATAAAGCGGTCCTAAAAGTTCCCAACAATTACCACATCGAGTATGACGGCCACTACTACTCCGTATTGTACTCTTACTGTGGCAAGCCTGCAATCCTGAAGGCAACCGCTTCAGAGATCAGAATCTGTGATCAGTATAATCGGCTGATCTGTACACATAAGCGGTCTTATAGAGAGTTTCCGCTGTATATCACGGTAGATGAACATATGCCGCCAGAACACCTTTATTACAAAGAAGTCAATTCAAAGGATGGTAATTATTACCGCCGCTGGACTTCTGCCATTGGTCCTGCGATGTCAGAACTGATTGACAGACTCCTTAAATCATCAAAACATGAAGAGCAGTCCTATAATGCCTGTGCAGGTATCCTGCATAAAGTAAAAACAATCCCGAAAGGTGCTGCTGAAGAAGTTGCCCGTAAATGTATAGAGATCAATTCCTGTAAGTATTTTACCTTCAAGCAGATGCTGAAAAAGATGGATGTGAAGGAACTCCCCGAGCATTCACCAGGAACACTGCCCAATCATGAAAATATCAGAGGAAAGGACTACTATAAGTAAGGGTGACGTACTATGGCATACAGATTAAAAGACTATCTTTATAACGATAAACTCACAAAGGAACAGAACATACTCATGGATCGGCTGTATAAACTTCGCATGTCCGGTATGGCTGAAGCATTTGAAAAGCAGCTGCTGGAACCAAACACAGGTCTCGAACCATTTGAAGTCCGCTTTGCTGCTATTGTAAATCAGGAGTGGGATCAGCGTGAGAGTAAAAAGTTTAAACGTCTCATGAAGAAAGCGACCCTGAAATATCCTGCAGCTGATCTTGACAGTTCAATCTATGATCCAGAACGTCAGCTGAATACACACGTCATAGAACTTCTGGCCAAGTGTGATTGGATCGATGAGCCGAATAACCTGCTGATGACCGGAGGGGCCGGTGCTGGGAAAACGCACATCGCCTGCGCCTTATGTATCACAGCAATGCATCAGAACCGTACTGTTAAATACATACGTGCGAACACACTCTTAAAGGAATCAGATCATGCCAGGCAGGAAGGTACTTACTTTGAGTATTCGAATGAAATGGCAGCTTATGATCTCATGGTGATAGATGATTTCGGCTTAATGGATCTGGACATCGAGAAATGCCGCGATTTATTTGAAATCATCGAGTCCAGAGACTGCCGCAAGGCAACTATTATTATCTCACAGATTCCAGTATCCGGATGGTATCAGCTTTTTGGGGATTCCACCTACGCAGATGCCTGCTTAAGTCGAATGACATCCAAGGCATATCGCCTTGAATTTCCTGGCAGGGATCGCAGAATAACCAATAGTAATTAATCAACCTGCTGAGCTTTGCTCAGTTTGAAGCGGAATGGCGCTCCGTTCCTCTGGAACGGATGCGCAGTTCTTGCGGAATATGCAGCTTCCCCATAAATCTCATAAAAAAAGGCTCAAAAATACCCGGAGCACTCCGGGCACAAAAAAAGCACCTGCCATTCCTGACAAATGCTTTCCATATCATCTCTTATTCAATCAATAGAACTGAAAGTTGAAGAATACTCTTTCTACCGTTCATACGATGCAATGATTTCTTTGCTGTCTGCTATTCTATACTCAAGTGTTCCCAAATTACCAATCAAGTTAAATGTCATATCTGCATTGACCTGCAATTCATCTGCAATCCTGGATGCAGACGGCTCATCTTTTAGAAAAACTGTTAATCCATAAGGCTCTGTTTCAGACTGTATCTCTATACTGTCATATGAGTATCCCTCCGGATACTCTTGACCGCTTACAATGTTTATAACATTCGAAGAATCTCCTACATAATCTGTCTTATACTGCGACAGGTTAGGAATTTCGTACAGTTTTTCTTTTTTCCCGCACGCCGAAATCAACATTATTGATACCGTAACCAACATAATTGCAAGTACTTTTTTCTTCATAACCCCCCTGAAAACTTTTATTTATCTTCTAACTCAAATCCAAGTTCTTTCAGTTCTTTTTCGTTTCTGACATCTTCATCCGTTTTCTTTTTCTTTCCAGTGATAGCACTGTAGGCTTCTTTGATACCATTTTTCACTGCCCATTTGATAACGAAATACAGTGCGATCAAAATAACAATTGCAGTTCCTCCACTTATGCCTAATTTATTCCACATAATCATTAACTCCTCCGATTTCGTGATTTTCAATTTATTTTCAATTTTACAGGCTGGGATTTATCATTGACACTCCCCACAGCTAAAGCAGGGGGATTCCTGTTTCTTCCAC